>CAZMRK010000031.1:0-6858 GCA_964568355.1 uncultured Solibacteraceae bacterium
CTGATTGTAGACCGGCTCGTTGGCCATGCCCCAGCCCTTGAAAAACAGGTTGTCCTCGTGGTCCTGGAGCAGGGAATCGGCCAGTTCTCCCACGGCGGAGACAGCCTTCAGGCGCACCAGGTGCAGCGCTCCGGTATCCACATCGGCGGGATACCACTGGTCCAGGATCCGGCCGTAGGTCAGGGCCTCGGAAGGCACGTAGGGGATCCAGGTGTGGTCCCGCAACTGGACCAGGGGGGAGCGCATGGAGGCCGCATGAAAGCCCGTATCGATCGCATCGCGCAGGGACCGGGCGGCGTCCAGGCACTCGCCCGCGCGGGGATGGCCGATCTCGCGCAGCACGCGGCCGAACAGATCCAGCCCGGCATACATATAGGCTTGGTTGAAGGCCCAGATCCCGTTTCCGGTGCCGTCGTTGAGCGGACCGAACACCAGGCCGCGGGTATGGCCGGTGCGCGCCCCGGCCTGGCGGACCTCTTCCAGGCACCAGTCGAGCGCCTTCAGAGAGGCGGGCAGCAGCCGGTCGAGAGAGGCGCGGTCGCCGGAGAGCAGGTAGTGCTGCGCTACGGCATAGAGCATTCCCGGCGTGTAGACCAGCCAGTTGGCGAATCCGTTGACGTGGCCGCCGGTCTCCTGATTGTTGTGGAACATGGCGGCCAGTTCTTCCGCGGCGACCGAGGAATAGCCGCGCAGGTCGTAGATCATGTAATCGACATAGGCGGCCTGGTTGACCGGCCAGGGCGTTCCGGTCTGCGAGTAGGCGAAATTGGAATAGGGTAGATCGATCTGCTTCGCAGCCGATCCGCCGTGGCGGCGCGGCAGGCGCAGCGCGTGCCAGAGATTGGCCCGATACAGGTCATTGACCATCTTTTCCGGAACCCGAAACTGGGCCCCGCGGGCGATCCAGCCCGACCAGAAATCGAGCGTGGCGCGCCGGGCGGTGTCATAGTCGATGGCCAGCAGTTTGGCGGCCTGCTCCTGCGGCACCACGGGGGAAGGCAGCTTGATAATGAACTGGCGCGAGCCGTTGGCGGGCAGGTCTACAAAAAGCGTCGCGTTGACGCGCTTCATCTCGTGCTGGTAGTCGGCCACCCCGCTCCAGGAGGGCTCTGCGTCGGTGCCTTCGATGGAGAACAGCACGTTGCGGCGGGAGGCCTCCTGAAACAGGAAAGCCCCGCCCCGCCGTTCGGCGACGATGTCCGTGTCGGTCCAGCGCGGAAGGCCTCGGAGGTGGTTCAGGGTGACCGAGACCTGGCGCGGCTTGCCCAGAAAATCCGACATAGTCACCCGCTCGAGCAGCACCAGGGGCGCTTCGCCGTTGCGATCCTTCGGCGGGCCGTCCAAGGGATAGGCGAACTGTTCCACGCTGTACTGGATTCCATCGCGCTCGAGCATCGTGGTCACGACCGGGAGGCCATCCTGCAACTGCTGGCTGCGCCAGGAGCGCAGAATTCCCTGAGAGAGATCCCCGAAATCGAACCAGAACCGGAAGTGGTCCGGATTGCCGTAGTCGTTGCGCACGCCCGAGCCGCGGTCGATGCCGAATTTATGAATGCTGCTGTCCCAGGCCAGGCAGATGATGTGACCCGGCGCGGGTTGATTGGGGTGGATATAGGACGGATTGCCCATATCCTCCCAGAGCGAGGCGTATTCGTCATAGTTGGCCTCGTGCTGGGTGCGGATCTCCTCCAGAATGCGCTTGCCGCGCGAAGGCGCCAGTTCGCCCTGAACGGAGGAGAAGGAAGGCGGCGGGTCGCCGACCGCCAGAAAGACATCCAGCGCCGGAACCCAGAAGGTTCGGTTCTGGAGCAACTGGTCCACGGTGACGGTGAAGCCGCGGGTGCCCTCGCGGTTCATCTGGATGGTGAGCTGGCGCGGATCTTTGCGGAAGGCCGGATCGAGCGTGAGCCGACGGGCCGTATCGGGGTCGGCATGCGCAATCAGATCGGCCCAGATGATGTGGAGGTTCTGAATCGTACGAACGGGCTGATCGGGACAGGCCAGCGTGAAATCGACAACGTCCACGTCGCCTGCGCCTGCGCGGGAATGCCAGGCCCCCTCGCGCAGCCCTTCGCCCGGTTCCAGGGAGATGCCGGACTCTCCGCTGATCTCCACTCCGTTGGGAACCAGTTTCACGTAAAAAGCGGCGCTCCCGGGGGTGCGATGCCCCCAGGAAAGCCGGACCTTCAACTTCGCGGGCGGCCTGGCGGCGCCTGGAGCGGGCGCGGTCTCCGGCGCCGGAGGGGGCAGCTTGGCGGAGGTGTCCACGGGCGCTTGCGCCGCGACCGGCAGCGCCGCTGCCATGGTAAGAGCGGCAAGCAATCTCATGCGTGTCTCATGGCGTCCCTTTCTTCATTCTGACCCGAACAGCGACGCGATGCGATAGCCGGCCGTGAAGCCCCCGTCCACCACCAGGTTCGTGCCGTTGACAAAGCGCGCCTCTTGGGAAGCGAGATAGAGCGCCGCATCCGCAATATCGGCCGGGGCGCCGAACTCCCTGGCGGGATAGAGCGCCCGGATCTCGGCTTCCTGGTCGGGCCGCGTGTCGTAATGGCGGCGCGAGCTTTCCGTCATGATGGTGCCAGGGGAAATGGCGTTCACCCGGATTCCGTAGCCGCCGTATTGCATCGCCAGCAGGCGCGTCAGCGATAGGATACCGCCTTTGGCCGCCGTATACGCGGCCAGGTGCACTCCGATGACGGCATTGACCGAACTGATGTTGACAATCACGCCGGAGCGGCGCTCCATCATCCCGGCAAGAGCCGCACGCGTGCAGAGGTAGACGCTCTTGAGCGTGCCGGCCACTACATGGTCCCAGTCCTCCTCGCTCACCCGGTGGAGCAGGCCGTCGCCGCGCCAGGCAGCGGCGTTGTTGACCAGCAAATCCACCGGGCCGCGCGCGAAGGCCCGTTCGACATCGGCGGCCATCGAAACATCGCCCTGGATGGCTTCGCAGGTTCCACCCGCTTGGCGAATCAGTTCGGCGGTGCGGGTGTTGCCCGCGTCCTCCAGGTCCACGAGCCGTATGCGGGCCCCTTCGGCGGCGAAACGCCGCGCGATTTCTCTTCCAATGCCGTTGCCGGCGCCGGTGATGAGTGCATTCTTTCCTTCCAGTCGCAATGCCATGATCCACAGGATAGCCTGCGCGGTGTATGCTCGATTGTGGGACCAAAACGTCGACGCGAGCGTCGACGCTGCACGCTGAAGGCGTGCGCTACAGGGGGGCAGGCGCGAAATGAGTGGGAGGCCGCGGGTGCGCGAACAATATGAGCGGGAGGGCTACGTGCTTGTTCCCGGATTTCTGACGGCCGCGGAGGTGCGGGCTCTTTGTAGCGAGATCGACGCGATCAGCCGCGGAGCCACTCTGGCCGAGCACGACGCCAGCCGCCTGGAGATGGAGCCGAACCAGGGGCCGGGCGGCACTAAAGTGCGGCGCATCTATGAACCTTGCACACACTATGCGGCCTTCCGGGGTCTATCGGAGTCGGACCACCTGCTGGATGCAATCGAACAGTTGCTTGGCCCGAATCTGACGTTTCATTACAGCAAGATCAACATGAAGCCGCCTTCGATTGGCTCGGTGGTCGAATGGCACCAGGATCTCTCCTATTACCCGCTGACCAATACCGACTCGATCTCCATCTTGTTTTACCTGGACGATGCCGACCGGGAGAATGGCTGCCTCCAGGTGATTCCGGGGGCGCATCGCGAGGGCATGTTGGACCATACCCGTGACGGGTGGTTTCAGGGCAGGGTTACCGAAGCGGTGGATGAAAGCCGCGCCGTACCGCTCGAAGGTCCCGCGGGCAGCGTGATCTTCATGCACGGCATGATGCCACACGCCTCCGCGCCGAACCGATCTCTCCGGTCGCGCCGGACCTTGATCCTGGGCTACCGGGCGGCGGACGCGTTTCCCATCTATTTCGGCGAGACCACCGTGAAAGCGGAGACCTATGTGCGCCACGTGCGCGGAGAACCGGCGACCTGTGCGCGCTTCTCCGGATAGCGGATCCCGATTCCGCGCTATCCGCGGGAGACGAAATCCCTCTACGAGTTGCAGGAACTCTCCCGGGCCGCCGGCTAGGTGGAGGTGACGGCTGCGGCGGCGCGGCGTTCTTCCCATAGCGTGATCAGCAGTGTGCTGGCCAGAACCAGGACGCCGCCGATCACCGCGGTCGCACTCAGCCGCTCGCCCAGCCAGATGGCCGCAATCGGGATTCCGAAGAAGGTAATCAGGTAGTTAGACAGCGCCGCCTGGATCGCATCCAGATTTTTGAGCGCTTTCAGAAACAGCACCATGGAAAGGAAGTTGTGGAAAAACGTCAGCATGGCCATCCCGATCCAGGTGTTCCCGGTGAAATGCGGGATCCGCAGGAATACATCGCGCTCTTCGGTGAGGATGACCGGTGTCATGAGGGCCAGTGTGACCACATAGCTATAGAAGAGCATCTCCATGGGCGTATATCGTTCCAGGGCTTTTTTGCCGTAGGAGTTGTAGAAAGAACTGCCAATCGCCGCGCAGAATACGAGCAGATTGCCCACCAGGTAGCTGGCCCCGAAATTCATGGAGTGGAAGTCCAGGCCGGAGCACATCAGCACGCCGCCGATCGCGACCGCGAAACTCAGCCAGCGTACCCGCGTCATGCGCTCTCCGAGCAGCAGGTAGGCCAGAAATGCGGTGCAGACCGGCAAGGTCAATTGAATCAGTGCCGCGTTGCTGGCCAGGGACCGGCGAGTTCCCCAGGTGATCAGCACCTGCCCGGGAAAAACACCCAGGCCGCCCAGCAACAGGAACATCACCACATCACGCACGCCGCCGCGCTGGACGGGGGGATGGCTCCGGCGCTCCAGACGGAGGATCGGAATCAGCATCAGGGTCGCCAGCAGCATGGGCCCCCACACCGTAAACATCGGCCCTACCTGGTCCTGCACCAGCTTGATACAGGTGAATTGCAGGGCCCACATGAGATTGCAGCTAAACAGAAAAATCCAGGCGCGCATAAGTCAAAGTTCGATTATCCCTGCTCCCGGCACGACTGGAACGCCGGATGGCGCGGCTGGAGCCACAGCAGTCCCAGGGGTAGGACTCAAGAGCCCGGGGCGGCTGCTTTGCTCTGCAATCCGTACTCCTTCAGCTTGCGGTAGATGGTGGTCTTTCCGATGCCGAGCAGTTTGGCGGCGCGCAGGCGATGGCCACCGGTGGCTTCGAGCATTTTCAGGATGGCCTGGCGCTCGATCTCGTCGATCTGGCTCAGGGCGGGTGGGTCCGGCTCGGGAATATTGCCGCGCAGGGGCGGAGGCAGGTCTCGGATCTCGATCAACGGACCTCCAGTGACGGCTATGGCCCTGTGGATGGCGTTTTCCAGTTCCCGGATGTTTCCCGGCCAGTCATGGTGCAGCAGTTGTGCCATGGCCTCGCAGGATATGCCCGTCACTTGCTCGTCCGGTCCACCATCCCGATCGAGAAAGTAGCGAACCAGCAAAGGGATGTCGTCCTTCCGCTGGCGCAGGGGTGGTACATTCACGCTGAGCACGTTCAGGCGAAAGTAGAGGTCTTCCCGAAACGTGCCGTTGCGGATTTCGGCCGGCAGATTCCGGTTGGTCGCTGCCAGGATCCGGGCATCAAACGGAAGGCGGCGATTGCCGCCGATCGGGCGGAAGTCGCGTTCCTGAAGCGCCCGCAGCAGCTTGGCCTGGAGATCGACGGGCAATTCGCCGATCTCGTCCAGAAAGATAGTCCCCTGGCCGGCGCTCGCCAGCAGACCTTCGCGATCGTGAGTGGCTCCCGTGAACGCGCCCCGGACGTGCCCGAATAATTCGCTCTCGATTAATTGAGAGGAAAGCGCCCCACAGTCCACGGGGACGAACGGTTTGTCTCTCCAGGGACTGTACCGATGGATAGCCCGAGCCACCAGCTCCTTGCCGGTCCCACTCTCCCCCGTAATCAGGACCGGATAACGCTTGGGCGCGAACTTCAGGAGCAGCCGGTAGAGGGCCTGCATCGAAGGGGAACTGCCGACCATCTCTCCCATGCCTTTGCGGGTGGCCAGTTGTTCCCGCAGCAGGCGGTTTTCGATGGCCAGGTCACGGCGCTCCGCGAGGCGCCCGAGCAGGGCCGCCAGGTCATCGATCCCGAAGGGTTTGGCGATGTAATCGTAAGCCCCCAGCCGCATAGCTTCCACAGCCGTAGGAATCGTGGCGAAAGCAGTCATCAGGACCACATCCACGTCCGGATATTGGCTCCGCACGGAGCGCAGCAGGTCGATTCCGCTCATTCCCGGCATCTGGAGATCAGTGAGCACCAGGTCCACCTGTTCGCCGGCCAGGACTTCGAGCGCCCGGTTTCCGTTTTCGGCGCAGCGGACCTCAAATCCACGTTCGCTCAAGGCTTCGAGGCATAGTTCCCGCAGATCTTCTTCATCGTCCACTACCAGCACGGTAAGGCTCATGAGTCGCTATCCGCCAACAGCCCTTATCGGCGGAAACTCATCCGATCTTCACGCCCCATGGCGGGAGACGGTTTGCCGCGTCGTTTCGTATGGGGCAACGTCTGTGAGGCACTACACAGCGTCTACCCCTCAGCTCGGTCCATAGATTCAGCATGTTACCGAACTACGACCGGCAGAGAGCGAACTTCACGCCGGAGTGTTCGCTGGCTCACAGTTTCACGCGCTGCTCGTACTTTTCCACCAGCTTGCGGATGTCGTAAGTGAAGTCCACCCATGCCTTCTGCCAGGCTTGAGCCGTCTTCCGGCTATAAGGATAGAAACCTTTGACGTTGGAAATTCCCTGGGCTCCGCTTTTGACGACCTGCCGCATCAGCTTGGGTACGGTTTTCTGCTCAGATAGCTCCGGCAG
>CAZMRK010000032.1:0-21877 GCA_964568355.1 uncultured Solibacteraceae bacterium
CAACTGGCTGGTCTATACGCCGGGAATGCTCTATGCCGTGGCGCAGCACTACCTGCTCTCCGGCGACCGTGCTTCTCTCGACCGGCTGCTGCCGGCGTCTCTGAAAGCGCTCGACTGGTGCCTGGAAGAGGTCCGCCAGTCCGCGGCGCGCACCGGCCATACCCGCGGCCTGGTGTTCGGTCCGCTCAACGACGGCACGGGAAATGGAATCTGGGCGTTCAACCAGGCCTATATGTATGCGGGGCTGGATCTGTTCGGCCGCGTGCTGCGCGAGATCCGCCATCCCCGGGCGGGCGAGTGCCTGGATGCCGCCCGCTCCCTGCGCGATGCGATCGATACGGGCTTTCATGCGGCCTCCATGCGCTCCCCCCTGGTCCAGTTGCGGGACCACACCTGGATCCCCTACGTGCCTTCCGAGGCCCTGACCTACGGCCGGATTCTGGACCAGTGGTATCCCGCCGATGTGGATACCGGAGCGCTGCACCTGGTGCGCCTGAAGGCTGTCTCCGCCGTGGGAGAACTGGCCGATTCCCTGCTCCAGGACCACGAGGACAACCTGTTTTTCAAGGGCTGGGGTATGGCCAACGAGCCGGTCTACAATCAGCAGGCCACCGCCTATCTGCTGCGCGACGAACCGCAGGCCGCCATCCGCTCCTTCTACAGCTTCATGGCCAGCGCCTTCAGCCAGTCGGCGCTCGAACCGGTGGAGCATCGCTGGATGCACGGCCAGTATTTCGGCCCACCCTCGACCGACGGCGCCTGGGCGGAGCTTTACCGGAACATGCTGATTCGCGAAACCGACGACGACACGCTGCTGCTGGGGCAGGCGACCCCGCGGGCCTGGCTCGAAGACGGCAAGCGCATCGAAATCGAGCGTGCTCCCACCTACTACGGAGCGCTCTCGCTGACGATCGAGAGCCGCGCGGCCCGCAGCCAGATCGAAGCCCGCGTGGAGATGCCGGAGCGGCGCAAGCCGCGCGCCCTGGTAGTCCGCCTGCGCCACCCCCAAGCCCGACGCATGCGTTCCGTCCTGGTCAACGGCGCGCGCTGGACCGATTTCAGCGCCGACAAAGAATGGGTCCACATCGCCGATCCAAATCAGCGCAACTACCAAATCATCGTGCGCTACTGATCAGGCGTGAGGACAGGATCGGATACGCCACCAGCCGGCCACCGCCAACAGGTTCAGCAGGGCGGCGCCAAAGAAATACGCCTTGATATCCCCGGTCAGGCCCAGCAGCCATGGGAAACAAATCGACGCGCTGAACGATCCCAGCGCGCCCATCGTGTTCATGGCTCCGGAAAGCGTACCGGTTCTGGCGCCTGCCACATCTGAACAGACCGTCCAGCTCGGGCTCAGCGTGAAATCCACGCCGAAGGTGGTCAGCGCGAAAAAGAGGATGAAAGAGACCGGGCTGGTTACGTATCCCGCCGCCAGAAGGCCGGCACTTGCCAGAGCGAATCCGGCCATCGCCGGCAGGCGGCGCGAGAGCCTTGGCCGGCCGGTCCGGTATAGCCAATCCACGGTCAGGCCGCCGGTCCAGGTAGCGACCGCCCCGAAATAGAGCGGAACGCTGGCATATATCCCCGCCTGGCCCGCGGGAAGTCCGAACCGGGTTCGGAGATAGGGCAGAAGCCAACTGAAGCAGATAAAGAACGTGAAATTCGAGGCAAAGTACTGCGCCAGAATCAACGCGGCGTCGCCCGATAGCAGGCTTCGCCAGCGGAAGGCGCCTGGAGGCTCGGCGCGGACCGCTTCCTCCTGAATTGCCGTCCGGGCGGGATGGTCGCGAAACCACGCGTACCACCATACCGCCCAAAGCACGCCCACTGTCCCCAACAGAAAGAACGCCGCGCGCCAGCCGGTCCGGGTAATGAGCCACGAGATCACGGCCAGGCCGAAGGCTGCGCCCAGGCGGGATCCTGTATTGAGCAGTCCCAGCGCCAAGCCTCGTTCTTTGACCGGCAGCCAGTTATAGATGGCGCGGGCCGCGGTGGGAAACGCGCCGGCCTCCGCCGCGCCGAACAGCAGCCGGACGGCGATCAGGGCCGGCAAAGCGCGAACCAGGCCGGTGGCAACGGAGAATAACGACCACAAAGCCACGATCAGGCTCAGAAAGCGGCGCGGGCCAAGCGCATCGCCGGCCCAGCCGGATGGCGCCATGCACACCGCATAGCCCACGGCGAAGGCGCCAAATACGAGACCAAAGGAGAGGTCGGAGATCCCCAGGTCCGCCGCCATATCGTTCTTCGCCGCCGAGATCGAAACCCGGTCCACAATCGTGAGGAAGGCCAGGAAAAAGAGAACCGTCACCACCCGCCAGCGTCCGGTGTTCATCGGCTTGGTGTGTTCATGTTCGACCATCGTAGCGCTGGAGGAAGCGGATGCCGCGCCGGGCCCATTCCGCCTCGATCTCGATCGAACGCTCGACCGAATCCACGAAAGGCGGCCATTGCTCCAGGATCAGGTTCGGGGCTCTGCCGAAACGTCCGAGGCGTTCGAGGATTACGTCCAGCTTCAACCGGCCTTCGCCCGCCGGACGCCCCGTCACGGCAAAACCCATCCTGGTCGGAATGCGTTCGATTTCGAAATCTTTGACGTGAAGATTGATGACATGGGGCGCCAGGTGGTCCAGGACCTGTTCGGGGCTTTCCAGCGCACCGAACGAGTTGACGGTATCCAGACAGACGCCCAGATGCTCGCTGCCGATCCGATCCACCAGGTCGGCCAGTTCGCGGCTGGTGTGGCGTTCGTAGTTTTCCAGACCGAGGGAGACGCCCGCCTGCGCGAACTCCGGCAGGACCTCCCGCAGCCAGGCCTCGACCTCGCCGAGGTCGGGCTGCGAGTCCTGCGTATGCGTCAGAGTGCGCAGCAACGTAGCGCCCAGCGAGCGGGCAATCCGAAGATAGGCGCGGAGGTGTTCGGGCACAACCCCGCGTGTCCCGGCCTCCAAAACCAAGCCGGAATCTTTGGCCTGCTTCTGGAGTGCGGCCAGATCGGCGGCGCTGAGGCGGTCGAGCGGCAGATTATCGGCGATCTGCACGGCGCCGGCTCCGAAGACGGCGGCCCTGGCCAACAGATCGGAAGCGCCGAGCGGCTGGCGGGGCGGAGGGTAGCCCGGGACTCCGATCGCCCAGGGATAGGTCCAGGAGCTGATACCGATGCTCATTTGAAATCGATTACAGCATCCACAGTATCCATCCAATTCCTGGATTGTCAAGAATTTCTGGCAGATTGTCGGAGATGTGGGTAATCGGTTACAATCGCAATGGCTCACCTTGCCGGAAAAGCTCACCTCCACCATCCGCGAAGTCGCCGAACGCGCCGGAGTCTCCGTTGCGACCGTATCCCGCGTTTTTTCCGGCGGGACCCGGGTGACCGAGAACGTCAGCCGGCGGGTTCGTGAGGCCGCCCGCCAGCTCAACTACCAGCCCAACCGGGTCGCTCGCAACCTGCGGGTACGCCAGACGCAGACCGTCGGCCTGATCGTCCCCGATATCGAAAACCCGTTCTATACCAGCGTGATCGGCGGCATCGAAGAGGTTCTGCAAGCGTCGGAGTATTCCCTGCTTCTGGCCAATTCGAATGAAAATCCAAAGCGCGAGCAGGCCAACGCCCGCACGCTTCAGGCCGAGGGGGTAGCGGGGATCATTTTCACGCCCAGCGGCCCGGATACGGCGATCTATGAGCGCCTGGCGGCCGCGGGCATTCCGCTGGTGGCGGTATCCCGTACGCCCGAGTCCATGCAGATCGACGCAGTCTGTGTGGCCAACCGGGAGGGCGCGCGCACGGCCATCGAGCACCTGATCGGCCTGGGGCACCGGCGCATCGCCATGATCAGCGGCCCTCCCTGGATTTCCACTGCCAGGGACCGCCTGCTGGGGTATGAAGAAGCGCTGGCGGCCCACGGGATCGCCAGCGATCGCGAACTGGTGCAGTATGCCGATTTCCGGCAGCATGGCGGCTATAACAGCATGCGTACTCTGCTGTCGCTCCAACCCCAGCCGACAGCCGTCTTCGTAGGCAGCAACCTCATGACCCTGGGGGCCTTACAGGCCATTCACGAGCGCGGCCTGGAAATTCCCCGGGATATCGCGGTGGTAGGATTCGACGACATGCCGTGGGCGGTTTCGCTGAATCCGCCGCTGACCGCGGTAGCCCAGCCGGCCTATGAGGTGGGGGAGACGGCGGCGCGCCTGCTGCTGGAGCGCCTGCGCCAGCCGGACCGGCCCCCGCGCAAGATCGTGCTGGAGACGACGTTGACGGTCCGGCGGTCCTGCGGGGCGCCGGCTTCTTGACAATCTGATAACTGCGGGTTATTCTTGAAATCGTTTTCATGAAGCCCGCTTGGCACGGTACGAAATCGGTTTCCTCTCTCGCCTCCGCGATCCTCTGCACCGCCCTCCTCTCTCCTGCCCAGGAACTGCGCTGGCCCTCGGATACCCCGGAGCATCACGGCATGAGCCGGGCCGCACTGGATGCCTGGAAGGACCGCCTCGCGGCGCTCCACACCAATGCCCTCCTGGTGGTCCGCGAGGGGCAGATCGTCTACGAATGGTATGCCCCCGGGCACGGGCCGGACCGCAGGCAGGGCACCGCATCGCTGGCCAAGGCCATCGTCGGCGGCAGTTCGCTCATGGTCGCGCTCCAGGATCGCCGCCTGCAAATCGACGATCCGGCGGCGAAGTACATTCCCGCCTGGCGCCAGGACCCGCAGAAGAGCCGGATCACCATCCGGCAGCTCGCCACGCATACTTCGGGCATCGAAGACGCCGAGCAGGACGGCATCGAGCATATGCAACTGCCGGGGTGGAAGGGTGCGTTCTGGAAGCGGACGCCGGATCCGTTTTCGATCGCCATCCACCAGGCCCCGGTGATCTTTCCTCCCGGAACCAGCTACGCTTACAGCAATCCCGGCATGGCCGCTCTGGCCTATGCGGTGACGGCCAGCCTGCAAGGGGCCGCGCAGACCGATCTCCGCGCGCTGCTCAAGACCCGCCTCTTTGACCCGCTGGAAATTCCCGAATCCCAATGGTCCATCGGCTACGGCCAGCCCTACCAAGTCGATGGGCTTACCCTGTTTGCCAACTGGGGCGGCGGCGCATTCACACCGCGAGCCACGGCGCGCATCGGCCAACTGATGCTGCAGCAGGGGGAATGGAAGGGCAAGCGCCTGTTCGACCGCCTTCTGGTCGAGACCATGACCGCCTACGCCGGTATGCCGGTGCAGCGGCGCACTGCATCCAATCCGGGACCGGGCTCGGGACTCTGCTGGTGGCTCAATTTCGATGGCGTATGGCCCAACATTCCGCGCGATGCGTTCGCCGGCGCAGGAGCCGGACAGGAACTGCTGCTCGTGGTCCCCAGTCTGGATCTGGTAGTGGTGCGCAATGGAGCGGCGCTCGGAGCCCGGAACCGGTACTGGGGCGATGCCGTCGAATTCGTATTCAATCCGGTGGTGGAGATGGCGCGCAGCCGCGCTCCCTATCCTCCCAGCCCGGTCATTGCAGGGGTATCGTTTGCGCCGGAGTCAACGATTGCGCGGAAGGCAATCGACAGCGACAACTGGCCTATCACCTGGGGCGATGATGACGCGCAGTACACCTCTTATGGTGACGGCAGGGGCTTTGAACCGCACTCCGGTCCCAAGCTGAGCATGGGGATCGCCAAGGTCCTGGGAACGCCGGGCAGCTTTCAAGGCATCAACATCCCATCGCCTTCCGGAGAGCGGACCGGCGACGGGGCGCGCGGAGCCAAGGCCAGCGGCATGCTGATGGTAGGCGGCACGCTCTACCTGTGGGCTCGTAATACGGGCAATTCGCAACTGGCCTGGTCGGAGGATCACGGCCGGACCTGGCAATGGGGATTCCGTTTCGACGTAAGCTTCGGCTCTCCGGCCTTTCTCAACTTCGGCAAGAACTACGCGGGAGCGCGCGACCGATTCGTCTACGTCTATTCGCAGGATGGCGACAGCGCGTATCAGTCGAGTGACGCGCTGGTTCTGGCGCGCGTTCCGGCCACCCGCATCCGGGACCGCCAGGCCTACGAATTCTTCACACGGGTGGATTCCGCCGGTCGGCCGCAGTGGACCAAAGACATTCGCGCTCGAGGCGCCGTCTTCCGGTTCCCCGGCCGCTGCCAGCGGACCGACGTCGTGTACCACCCGCTGCTGAAACGTTACCTGCTGGCCCTGGGCTACAACCACAAGGGTGGATGGGGCATCTTCGATGCGCCCGAGCCGTGGGGCCCATGGACCACGGCGTTCCACACCGACTACTGGGGGTTGGGCGGGACACACGGCTACCGCCTCCCGGCGAAATGGATCGGCCCCGACGCGCGGAGCATGACGCTGATCTTCTCCGGCGTGAAGCTGCCACATACGACTTACGACGCATTCTGCGTGCGTCCTATGACCTTCGAACTGAGAGCCGCCGGAAGCGGCGAGCGAGGAAGAAGATGAGAACATATTTATCGAAAGCCTGCCAGGCGGCCGCGGCGGTGCTCTTGTTCTGCGCCGGCACCGCCTTGGCACAGCTCACCAATGCCGATATCGCGGGATCCGTGCGCGACCCGCAGGGCCTGCCCGTTGCCGGCGCCCGTGTCGAAGCCGTCAATCAAAAAACCGGCCAGCGGTTTGCCACGGAATCCAACACCCTGGGGGAATATCTGTTGCGAGCGCTGCCCATCGGCGACTATTCCGTGCTCGTGGAAGCCTCCGGCTTCAAATCCTACCGGCGCGAGAATGTAGGGCTGACGACAGCCCAGATCGCCCGGGTGAACGCCCAGTTGGAAGTCGGCGCGGTGAGCGAAGCCGTCACCGTTACCTCGGAGCTTCGCCCCGTGGATACGCAGACCGGCACGCTGGGAACGCTGGTGGATACCAAGCGGCTGGAAGCGCTGCCGCTGCAGGGACGCAACGTGCTGGGTCTGGCGGCACTGACTCCCGGCGTCACCAAAACGGGCCTGGCCAACGGCCCTTCTTCCGGTCAGCAGAGCATCAGCGTGGACGGGAACCGCACGTCGGCGACCAACGTGATGCTGGACGGCGCATCCATGTACTACGCGCACCGGGGCGCGGCCCTGATCCAACCGCCGCCGGATGCCGTAGAGGAAGTCAAAATCATTACCAACGGGGTCGGCTCGGATTTCAAGCGCGGCTCGGCAGCCATCTCCGTAGTGACCCGCGGCGGCACCAACGAATTTCACGGTTCTCTGTGGGATTATTTCCGCAATGATGCCCTCAATGCGCGCAGCTTTTTTGCCAGCAATGTTTCCAAGCTCCGGTATAACCAGTTCGGTGGAGCCTTTGGCGGCCCGATCAAGCGTAACAAGGTGTTTTTCTTCGGCTCGTTCCAGGGCTTCGAAAATCCCTCCGACCAGCTCGCCTCGTCGGCGTTTCCTCCCACGGCGGCTCAACGAGCCGGGGACTTCTCCGCCGTCACAGGCAAAAAGCCGGTGGATCCGCTGACGGGGCAGGCCTTCCCCAACGCCCAGATTCCGCAGAGCCGGATGGACCCGATCGCATTGAAGCTGCTCGACCGGATTCCCCAGCCGAACCGCGCCAACGGGCAGTACGTAGTGCAGGACAGAGTCTCAGCCAACGACCGCATGTATCTGGGGCGAGTCGATTACGATTTCACCGCGGCCGACCGGACCACCTTCCGGTACTTCTACGACAGCCCGTCCTCGCAAAATCCGTTTCCGAACGGCGGTAATGTGGATCTTTATGCCAGCTCCGTTCCGAGCAACCGGTCGCAGAACTGGAATCTGGCGCATGTCCACACGTTCAGTCCGACGATGGTGCTGAACTTCCGCGCCAGCGTGACCCGTTTCCGGTACGCGGAGGCCAATACCGTGAGAGACACCCTGGCATCGCTTGGTTCGAACTTCATAGTGGCGGGCGGACCGGGTAGCCTGCCTTATCTTTCCGTGTCGGGAAGCTTTGTCGCCGGAGCCGCGCGCGAAGGCGCCCGGATCAGCGACACCAACGAAATGAGCGGCGACCTGAGCTGGTTCAAAGGCAGGCACGAAATCCGTTTTGGCGCCGATGTGCAGAGAATGCGGTTCTTCTTCGGCAATGCCGACCGGTCCAACGGCGAATTTTATTTCGACGGGAGCGTCACGGGAAACTCGGTGGCGGATTTTCTGATCGGCCAGCCAGTCAGCATGTGGCAGCAATCCTATAAGAACAACGATACGCGGAACTGGGCGCCCGGCTTCTATTTTCAGGACCGCTGGCGGGTAACTCCCCGCCTGAGCTTGACGCTCGGCATGCGGTGGGACATTTTCATGGACTGGCGCATGATCAACCAGGGTGCTTTTTCACTGGTGCCGGGCGCCCACTCGACATATATTCCGAAGGCTCCCACGGGCATTCTGTACGATCACGACAGCAACTATCCCTATCGCACCGATTGGACGAATCCGGCGCCGCGCGTGGGCTTCGCCTACGATGTTTTCGGCAACGGCAAGACCAGCATCCGCGGTGGATACGGCATCAGCTACGATCCCCTCATCGGACAACTCGCCAACCAGTCCGCGCAGCCGTTTGGATATGAGCTGAACACCACCAATGTCGGGCCAATCTCCGATCCATACCGGTTTCTGCCCTCGGTGCCGTTCAACAAGCCCTTCGATTTGCAGAATCCAACATATTCGACGCCGATCTCGATGGCCGGTTCGTTTCTCAGCAAGACGGTCACTCCATACGCTCAGAACTTGAATCTCACGGTGGAACAGCAGATCGCGCCCCGCACGATGGTACAGGCCAGCTATGTGGGCTCCCTGGTGCGCCATGAAGGGAATGAGCGGCAGCAGAACCCGGCTGTCTACATCCCGGGCGCGTCCACTACGCAGAATACGGACCAGCGCAGGATCTATGCGCCCACGTTCGGGGACATCACCGGCTGGGCCACCGACGGCATCGCGAGCTACAACGCATTGCAGCTACGGGTTACCCGGAGCTTCAGCAAGGGCGTGACCTTCGACTTCGCGTATTCCTTCGCCAAAGCCATTGACGAATCGAGCCGCAATGATGCCGCCAATAACTGGGGCCTGCAGAATCCGTTTGACCGTCGCGGCAACCGCGGCCTGGGCGATAACCAGATCGCCAACCGCCTGGTCGGCTCGTGGGTTTGGGAACTGCCCTACTGGTGGCAACAACGGTCGCTCGCGGCCAAGATTTTGGGTGGATGGCAACTGGCAGGCATCGTGACGGTACAAGACGGCCTGCCGTTTACCGTCACCTCCGGGAAGGACAACTCGCTGACCGGGGTGGGAGCCGATCGTCCGAATCTGCTGGGAGATCCCGCTCTGAGCACCAGCCGCCCGACCAGCGAACTGCTGACGCGCTATTTCAATACGGCGATGTTCGCGGCCAACCTGCCGGGCCAGTATGGAAATGCCGGACGCAATATCCTGATCGGCCCGGGACTGATGACCTTCGATCTATCCGCAGGCAAACACTTCGCTATCACCGAGCACAAACGCGTAGAGTTCCGGTGCGACTCTTTCAACGCATTCAACCGGGCCAACTTCAGCAACCCGAACAGCAATCTTTCGAGCGGCAAGGCGTTCGGGCAGATCACCGGGGCGGCGGCCGGACGAACGCTGCAACTGGCTTTGCGCTTCGAATTCTGAGCGGGCATGGACACACGATCGCTCCATCACACCAATCTGAACGTGTCGCGCATCTGCCTCGGGACCATGACCTTCGGCGCGCAGTGCGACGAGGCGGAGGCCCGCCGCATGGTGGACCTCTGCCTGGACCGGGGAATCAATTTTATCGACACCGCCAATGTCTATAACGGAGGCGCGGCGGAAGCGATCACGGGACAGATTCTCCACGGCCGCCGCAGCCGCGTCGTGCTGGCGACCAAGGTAGGCCTCAAGATGGGCGAGGGCGCTGACCAGAGCGGGCTCTCGCGCCGCGCCATCCTTCGCGCCGTGGAGGAGAGCCTCGCGCGCCTGCGCACCGACTACCTGGACATCTATTACCTGCATCAGCCCGATTACACGGTTCCCCTCGAAGAAACGCTGGCCGCGATCGAGGATCTGGTGCGGGCCGGCAAGGTTCGTTATGCCGCAACATCGAACTATGCGGCCTGGCAAGTCTGCCGGATCGCGTGCCTGGCCCAAAGGACAAACGGCAGTCCGGCACGCATCGCCCAGCCGATGTACAACCTGCTGGCGCGTGGGATCGAGCAGGAGTTTCTTCCCATGGCAAAAGAGCTGGGAGTTTCGACGGTGGTGTACAACCCGCTGGCCGGCGGCCTGCTGACCGGGAAGCACCGGAACGGCGCGCCGGAGCCGGGAACCCGCTTCGATCAGAGCCCGGCCTACAGGAGCCGTTACTGGCACGAGACGAACCTGCAAGCGGTAGCGCAACTGGCGGAGGCTGCCTGCTCCGAGGGACGCTCGCTGGTCAGCCTGGCCCTGAACTGGATCCTGCACCATACGCCGGCCGATTGTGTGGTGCTGGGAGCTTCGCGTCTGGAGCAGTTGCGGGAGAACCTGGACGTGCTCGCGGACGGCGGGATCTCGCCTCAGGCACTGGCAGCGTGCGACCAGGTCTGGGCGGAGCTTCGCGGCCGAGCGCCGCAGTACAATCGCTGACGGTTACGGGAATGACGGGACAATTGGCGGGCCAGCAGGTTCTGGCAGGGCAGATGGCGCTGATCACCGGTGCCGGGCAGGGCATCGGCGAGGCCATGGCATGGTGTTTTGCCGAAGCGGGAGCGGCCATCGGCGTAGTGGATCGCGCCAGGGAGAGCGCCCAGGCGCGGGTGGCCGAACTGGCGCGGCGGGGCCATCGCGCGATGGCCTTCGAGACGGACGTCTCCGATGCGGGCCAGGTGGAAGAGATGGTGCGCCGGGCGGTCGAGGCTTTCGGCCGGATCGACATTCTGGTCAACAACGCCGGCATCGGGCACGTAAAGCCGTTCCTGGAGATCCCCCTGGCAGAGTGGCAGAAGGTGCTCGACACCAATCTGACCGGGACCTTTCTGTGCGCGCAGGCCGTCGCCCGAGTCATGGTGCGGCAAGGCTCGGGCGCGATCGTCAACGTGGCTTCCATCTCCGGAGAGAGAGGCGGGACCGGACGGGCCGCCTATGGCGCCGCCAAGGCCGGAGTGATCCTGCTGACGAAAGTCATGGCGGTGGAACTGGCCAGTCTGGGCGTGCGGGTGAATGCCATCTCGCCCGGCCCGACGGAAACACAGCAGGTGCGCGAGTGTCATGACGAGGCGACGCGTGCGGCCTATCACCGGCTGCTGCCGATCGAGCGCTATGCCGATCCAAAGGAGATCGCTGCGGCGGCACTGTTCTTAGCCTCGCCGCAGGCGAGCTTCGTCTCGGGCCACATTTTGAATGTGGACGGCGGATTCGGGGCCGCCGGACTGATTTTCAGCGCCGGGCAATAGGGAATAGAGTGCCGGCGCGGGCCTCTTCCGGCGGCATGGCCGCGCGCTTGCGCCGAGTTTTATCGATCGGACCAGACGGCCAGCTCGTTCCCGTTGGGGTCGGCGAAGTGAAATCGCCGGCCGCCGGGAAACGAGAAGGTGTCTTTCACGATCCTGCCGCCGGCGTTCCGGATCGATTGCTGGATCGCCGCCAGGTCGCTCGCGTAGATCACCAGCAAAGCGCCGCGGGCCGGTGGCGGTGTTTCGGCCGTGAACCCTCCACCGATGCGCCCGTCGAAAAAGCTGGTATAGCCGGGGCCATAGTCCTCGAATTTCCAGCCAAACACCGTTCCATAGAACGCCTTGGTGGCGTGAAGGTCGGACGCCGGCAGTTCGATGTAGTCGATTTGCTTCTCAGGCCTGGTCTCGCTCACCCTTCGATTCTACGGGCTGACCTGAGCGAGCGGATTGTAAATAACGGCCAGGCGTCACGCCGGAGAACGTCTGGAATTCGTGGATGAAGTGCGCCTGATCGTAATAGCCGCAGGCAGCAGCGAAATGAGCCCAGTTCGGTTGGGCGTGTCCGCGTTGCATGCTTCTGATCCGCTCAGCCGCACGCCGGAAGCGGATGATCCGGCTGAGCAGCTTGGGCGGGACGCCGCTGCGAACCTGGCATCTTCGGCGAAAGTGCCGCGCGCTCATGCCATGCTCCTCCGCCAGATAGCTCAGTCCTTCCGGATTTCCGGAGGAGAGCCGGCTCAGTGCTCGGTCGAGCGCGTCGGGAGGTTCGAGGGGGCGCAGTTCCCGCTCGACGATCCGGGCCATTTCCTCGCCAGAACGGCATTCCGCAAGCCTGTTGAGAAGCCCATTCGCCTTCGAACCCCAAAAGCTTTCGAGCGGCTCGACCTTATCGGTGAGAGCCGCGGTCTCGGGGATCAGGGCCGATGCCATGGCGGGCCGGAATCGCACTCCAAAGAAACACTCTCCAGGCTCCAGGGAGGGTGAGACCGGAGCAGTCATCAACCCAACGACGGTCAGAGCCGCCGGCTGGGCGTTCGGCTTCGAGAAGAGGATGTCCACGCAGCCATCCGGGAGCACCTGATGACTGGGCCGCCCGCGGCGAACCTCCAGGAACCAGTAGCACTCCACATATTGCGCGATCCGCGCACCCGGAGAGAACTCGCTATAGGCCGGAGGCATTTCCATATTGTAAGAGGCTTGACGTGCGACTGCGCGTGGTGCATACTCGTCTCAAAAATCTATGGGGCGACCACAACAACCCGGTACGGAGGCGATCGGGACGCTTGATCTCCTGATCCTCTCCCGCCTGGCCCGCGGGCCGATGCACGGATTTGGTATCGCTGAATATCTCCACGGAGTCTCAGACGCCTTGCATGTAGAAGAGGGATCGTTGTATCCAGCCCTCCACCGCCTTGAATCACAAGGCTGGATAGAGTCGACGTGGGGCGTCTCCGAAAATAACCGCCGGGCTCGGTTTTACAAGCTCACACCCCGCGGGCGCAAGCAGGTTACTGTACAGATCTCCAACTGGCGCCGGATGGTGGACGCGGTGAACCGGGTGATCGACCCACTGGTGTCATGATGCTCCGGCAGCTTTGGATTGACCTGCGGATACGTTTTGCTGCTTTGTTCGCAAGATGCGGCATTCGCAGGAGGGTGGCGGAAGAAATGCAGTTTCATCTGGCCCGGCTGGAGCAACGCAAGATCGAGGCCGGCGCCTCACCAGCCGAGGCTCGCGCCCAGGCCCGGCGTGAGTTTGGGAACCCTACGCTGATCATGGAGCAGTCGCTTGATTCATGGAGGTATGCGTTTGTGAGCATGCTGATTCAGGATATCCGCTACGGCCTGCGCGGACTCCGCAGAAGCCCCGCCTTTGCGGCGACGGCCGTACTTTCCCTGGCATTGGGCATCGGGGCGAATGCCGCGATCTTCCACCTCTTCGATGCGCTGCTTTTTCGGAACCTGCCGGTGAAGTCGCCGGAGGAACTGGTGTTGGTCACGCAGCGTATCGGTGACCGGCAGTACCTGATGCTTGGTAACCGCTACCGCACGGCGTTCAGCGGCAGCGAGACGCTCGTGGGCCTGTGCGCATCCCGGCACTCGCCTTTGCGTGTAACCAGATCCGGGGAATCGCAGTTTGCCGAAGGGATGCTCGCCAGCGGAAACTGCTTCGCTCTTCTTGGCGTGCCGGCCATGCTGGGGCGAATGATCACGGACACGGATGATCCATCGTCTACCGGAGCGCTCGTGGCGGTTCTAAGTGATGGCTACTGGCGGCGCCAGTTCGGTGCGGACCGCGGTGTCATCGGACAGAACATCGATTTGCAGGGCCACCCTTTTACCATTGTCGGAGTAGCGCCGCCCGGATTCACGGGGCTCGAGCCGGGGACACCGGCAGACATCATCGTGCCGCTAACCAGTTTGGGCGGAGCGCTGCTCCACAACCCGGAGGTGAACTGGCTGCGTCTGGTCGGGCGGCGAAAGCCCGGTGTATCTATCGAACAGGTGCAGGCAGACCTTGCCGTGCGGGAGGCTCGGACAACTGAGGTATCCCAAAGAAGGAAAAGACCTGCCTCACCACGGCTGGAAGTAATTCCTGCCGGCAGCGGATTCGGTGACGTCCGGATAAAGTTTTCGCTTCCACTGCGACTATTGATGGGCGCGGTCGCACTGGTCCTGCTGATCGCGTGTGCGAATCTTGCCAGTCTGCTGCTGGCCCGGACCAGCGGGAGGCGCCAGGAAATCGGCCTGCGGATGGCGCTCGGAGCCAGCCGCGGCAGGCTTCTTCGCCAACTCTTGACTGAGAGCGTCCTGTTGTCCGGCTTGGGTGGGCTGGCAGGCGCTGGAGTCGCGTCGCTGGCCGGCCCGCTGCTGGTCCAGACGATGTCCCGGGGCCGGGCGCCCATCCTGTTGGATCTTTCACTGAATGGACGCGCCATTGTCTTCATCGCCGCGGCCAGTCTGTTGACCGGCATTTTGATCGGGATTGTGCCGGCGCTTCGCGCCATCTGGCACAGAGACATGACCGGCACATTGCACGGAGCGCGCCTCAAGACCGGCTCGCGAGGCTGGTCGGCAGCACTGGTCGTGACCCAGGTAGCTCTATGTGTCATCGTGTTGGTCTCGGCGGGCCTGCTGCTGGGGAGCCTGCGCAGACTTCAGCAAGTGGATCCCGGCTTCCGCAAAGAACACGTGCTATTACTGACAATTCGGCCGGATCATTACAAGGGAGCAGCAGCTCTCTCCCTCCATCGGGACCTGCTGCATCGGCTGGCGGCAATTCCCGGAGTGGAGGCCGTAACCACATTCCTGGATGCGCCCTTGGGAGGTCCCTCGGTGACGACCAAGGGTTTCAGCATCAATAACGTTGGGCCTGCTTTCTTCGAGACAATGGGAATCCCGCTTCTTGCGGGTCGCGCGCTCGACGAACGGGACGCCCTGGAGCAGCGGCCGGTAGCGGTCATCAGCGCAGGTGTGGCGCGCCAGTTCTTCCCCGGTCGCAACCCGCTCGGCGAGCACCTGGATGTGTTCGGAACCGACAGGGAGATCGTAGGCGTCGTAAAAGACGCCCGCTATCGGAGCCTGCGCCAACCGGCTGAACCCATGGTCTACCAGCCGGCACTGGACTCCGGATCGTATGCGATCCGAACCACGGGCGACCTACGAGCGCTCGCCGATTTCGTGCGCCGTGAGCTTCGCGAAGCAGCCCGAGACGTTCCAGTGTGGTCCCTGGATACCCTTGCTGATCGCGTGCAGGGGACGCTGGTTCAGGAGCGCATGGTCTCCAGCCTGTGCGGCGTGTTCGGGCTCTTTGCCCTTCTGATTGCTTCGATCGGGTTGTACGGCCGCCTCTCCTACTCCGTTGCCGGACGAACCGGCGAAATCGGGGTGAGGATGGCCTTGGGCGCCAGGCAAGGCCGGATCCTCTGGATGATCCTGAGGGATGCGCTTCTTCTCACCTTGTGTGGGCTCGCCATCGGCCTGCCGCTCGCCCTTGCATCAACGCAGGTTCTCCGCAACCTACTGTTCTCTGTCACGCCTGCTGACGCCACGACTTTCGTCGTGATTGCAGCCAGTATTCTCGGGGTGAGTCTGATTGCCGGCTACATTCCGGCCCGTCGCGCGGCCAGAGTGGACCCGGTCGTGGCGTTGCGGGCGGAATAGCAGCTCCAAAGAAGAAAACCCCTTGATCAACGAAGATCTTCGTAGTAAGATCCCCGTAGATGCCGACACACCGTACCGATCCTCCCCGGCCGACCGACGCGGAACTGGAGCTTCTGATCGTCCTGTGGGACCGCGGCCCTAGCACGGTCCGCCAGATCCACGAAGCCGTGGCGCACCGCAAACCAACCCAATACACCACCGTTTTGAAGCTGCTCCAGATCATGGCCGAGAAGGGGCTGGTCCAGCGGGACGAGAGCCAGCGCGCGCACGTCTATCAGGCCAGCCGCTCGCGGGAATGGACCCAGCGCCAGTTGGCCGGAGACCTGCTGCAGCGCGCCTTCGGAGGCTCCACCGGGAGCCTGGTATTGGGCGCGCTTTCGGCTCGCAAGGCATCGCCCGAGGAACTGGCGGAGGTTCGCAGACTGCTCGATCAATACGAAAAGGGGGAAGCATGAATACGCTGCTCGATTGGACCGCGCTGCCCTGGATCCAGACCTTGGCTGGGGCTCTGGCTCATTTCCTCTGGCAGGGAGCGCTGATCGCCATGCTGCTGGCGGCGGCCCGGCGGCTCACCCGGCAGGCGAGCGCCCGCCTGCGATACGCGCTGGCCTGCATGGCGATGGCCGGGATGCTGCTCTCGTTTGCATCTACGCTGGTCCTGCTGCGTCCTCAAGACCGCACGATTCGGGCAATCAGTGTACCCTCCAGCGCGCCGGCGGCAGCCTCTTCCCCCATCGCGGCGCCGGCCATTCCGCCGGCCCCGGATAGGGCGGATTTTCTACGCTGGATCGTGCCGGTCTGGATGGCCGGCGTGCTGGTCTTTTACGGCCGGACCGCGCGGAACTGGATCGCCGCGCAGCGATTGCGCCGGCGGGCGGCCTTCCCGGCGCCGGAGATCTGGCAGGAGCGCCTGCGGACGCTGTGCGGCCGGCTCCGGCTCGCCACTCCAGTCGTGCTCCTGGAGTCCTGGCTGGCGGAGGTCCCGGTGGTGATCGGCTTTCTCCGTCCGGTGATCCTGGTTCCGGCCGGCCTGTTCTCCGGGCTCCCGCCCGAACAACTGGAGGCCATCCTGATCCACGAACTGGAGCACATCCGCCGCCACGATTATCTGATCAACGTTCTCGAAAGCCTGGTGGAGGGCCTGTTCTTTTATCACCCGGCGGTCTGGTGGGTTTCGCGAACCGTGCGCGCCGAGCGCGAGCATTGCTGCGACGATCGCGCGGCGGCGCTGGTGGGCAGCGCGTGGGCCTATGCGTCCGCTCTGGCCGCGCTCGAACAGAGCCGGAGTGCGGGAGACGCGGTGCTGGCGGCGACCGGAGGGGATCTGCTCCAGAGGATCCGCCGCCTGGTGGAACCCCGGCGGGAGCCGGAAGCCCGCGGTTCTCTTCTGGCCGCGGGGTTGGTGCTGCTCTCCGGCATCCTGGCGGCTCTCCTCTGGCTGGGGCCGCCCGCCGCGCCCGTGCTGCGAGCGCAAAATCAGGCCCAGCCCCAGCAAACCGGGCTCACCGGGCCCTATCAGAAGTGGCTGGATGAGGATGTGGTCTACATCATCAGCGACGCCGAACGGGCTGAATTTCTCAGTCTCCCAACTAACGACGCACGCGAGGAGTTCATCAGGCGCTTCTGGGAAAAGCGCGATCCCACGCCGGGCACGCCGGAAAACGAGTTCAAGAAAGAGCACTACCGGCGCATCGCCCACGCCAACCAACACTATGCTGCCGGCATCTCCGGCTGGAGGACCGACCGCGGCCGCATTTACATCCAGTACGGCCCCCCGGACGAAATCGAGTCTCATCCCTCGGGCGATTCTTATCAACGGCCTCCGGAACAGGGAGGCGGTGTCACCTCAACCTACCCCTTTGAGCAATGGCTCTACCACAACATCCAAGGCATCGGCAAAGATGTGATGTTCGAATTTGTCGATTCCAGCAGGAAGGGGGAATATCGCCTGATTCCGCCGCCATCCAAGGACGCCGCGAACTCTCAGGCATCGATGGGCGCCTTCGGCGCAGCCTTACCCGCAGGAGGTCTGTTCCGGGTCGAGGTGTTGTCGCACCTGCCAGGCACACCTGCCCCTGTAGTCATCTCCGTTCCAGCAGATCGGTTTGCTCAGGCGACTCAAATCTACGGTATGGCCATCAACCAGCGTCGGGCTCTCATCCAGGCATTCGGAGGCCAGCGGCCGCTGACAGGCCCATACCAACAGCAACTGACGCTCGAACCCGGCACCTATCGTATCGAGATCTCGCTGCACGACTACAGTGCGCGCCATTCCTACCGCAACACCCAGACGATCACCATTCCATGAATCCGCGTGCATCCGCGTGAATCGGCGGTTGCCTTCGCCTTTCCCCTGAAATCCGGCTGCCCCGCGATATACTAGTGGTATAGCCCCTGCACTATGGCCGAAATGAGCGTGATCTGGCTGCGCGTGGCTGCGGCGTTATATTCGCTCGGCCTGCTACACGCCATCCTTACTCTGGTTCGCCGGAGGGAACACCTGTTCCGCCCGGCGCTGGCGGCCTTTTCCATCGGCGCGGTTCTGCATTTTGTTTCCATCGTGGAAGAGGGGCTGCTGATGAATCACTGCCCCATCACCAACTTCTACGAAACACTCTCCATGTGCGCCTTCCTGGTGACGCTGCTATTCCTGTTCGTTCACCTGCGTTATAAGCTGGAGAGCCTGAGCGTCTTCATCTTTCCCCTGGTATTCGTGATGGTGCTGGTGGCGACCCTGGGCAACCCGGTAAGCGCCTGGAGCAGTCCGGTGGTGCGCAACGCCTGGCTCACGGTGCATATCGTGCTGGTGTTGCTGGGGTACGCAGCCCTGCTGTTGACAGCCGTGGCTTCTCTGCTCTACCTGTTTCAGGAGCGCGAGCTGAAATCCAAAAAACCGCGCAAATTCTATTACCGCCTGCCCCCGCTGGGCACGCTGGACGAGCTGATCTCCCGCTCGATGGCCGTGGGGTTCGTGCTCATCACCCTTGCCGTGATCGCCGGCAGCACGTGGGCTTTCGTCGAATTGAAATCCAACTGGATCAGCCAGCCGAAGATTGCGATTTCTTTCTTCACCTGGGGCATTTACCTGGCTATGGTATGTCTCCGGATCACGGCCGGGTGGCGGGGCCGTAAAGCCGCCATCATGGTGGTTACGGTGATGGGTTTTTCCGCTCTCACCTGGGCCGCCCACGCCCGCCTGGGGACGATATTGACGAAGCAATGAAGCTGCTGCTTACTGGCGTCAGCCACAAGACGGCCCCGGTCGAGATCCGCGAGCAGATGGCCTTTTCCGAACCGCTGCTGGCTGAGGCGTTACAGGATCTCAAGGCTCAGGAAGGGGTCACGGAGGCCATGATCCTTTCCACGTGCAACCGCGTGGAGATCACCGTAGCCTGCGAAGACGGCTGCGATCCGCATGCGGTCGTGGACGGCTTCCTGGCAGAGTTTCGCCGGATCAGCGCCGGCACCATCGAGCCCTACCTCTATCGTTACGAGGGACGCGACGCCATCCATCACCTGTTTCGGGTCGCCTCCAGCCTGGATTCCATGGTTTTAGGCGAGCCCCAGATTCTTGGCCAGCTCAAGGCCGCGTTCGCCGCCGCCAAAAGCGAAGGAGCGCTCTGCGGATGGCTGGAAGGGCTGCTGAACCGGGCCTTCAGCGTGGCCAAGCGGGTCCGTTCCGAGACGGGGATCGGGCAGATGGCGGTTTCGGTCAGCTATGCGGCGGTGGAACTGGCGCGCAAGATCTTCGGCTCGCTGAACCATCGCAACGTCATGATCGTAGGCGCCGGCAAGATGTCGGAGCTGGCGGCGCGCCACCTGCGCCGCTCCGGATCGTCTCGTGTCTTCGTGGTGAACCGGACCTACGAACGCGCCGTCGAAATGGCCGCCCTGTTTCAGGGCACGCCGGTGGAATACGACCGGTTTCTGGGCATGCTGCCGGAGATCGATATCCTGATCGCTTCAAGCGGTGCGCCGCATTACATCCTGCACAAGGACGAGATGCAGCGCGTCATCTCCGTGCGCCGCAACAAGCCCGTATTCCTGATCGATATTGCCGTCCCGCGCAATATCGAGCCTTCGGTGAACGAGCTCGATAACGTCTTCCTCTACGATATCGACGATCTGCAGGAGGTGGTCAACGCCAACCTGCGCGAGCGGCAGAAAGAAGCACAGCACGCCGAAGAGATGGTCCGCCAGGAAGTGGAGCGTATGATGGTTCGCATCAAGGTGCAGGAGGTGACGCCGACCATCGTTTCGTTCCAGGAACAGCTCGAACAGATTCGCCTCGCGGAAGTGGAAAAGGTCCGCCGCAAGTATGGCCCGCTCACGCCGCAGCAGGAAGAGGCCTGGGAAATGCTTACCCGCGGCATCATCAACAAAATTGCGCACGGTCCGATTTCCGAGATCCGCCAGCAGGCCGGAAATCCAGACGGAGCGCACGTGATTGCGGCGATCCGCAAGGCGTTTCATCTCCAGGACTGAACCATGCTCGTCATTGCCTCCCGAGGTTCGCAGCTCGCTCTCTGGCAGGCCCATTGGGTCCGCGACCGGCTCGCCGGAATGGGTATCGAGACGCGGATCGAAATCATCAAGACCACCGGCGACAAGATCACGGACGTGCCGCTTGCCAAGGTCGGCGGCAAAGGTCTGTTCACCAAGGAAATTGAAGAGGCGCTGCTCGAAGGCCGCGCCGACCTGGCGGTGCACAGCCTCAAGGACCTGCCTACCGAACTGCCGGCAGGCCTGATGCTGGCCGCGGTTCCGGAGCGCGAAGATCCCCGCGACGCCATGGTGGGCGCGCGGCTGGCCGAACTGCCCGAGGGATCGAGAGTCGGCACCAGCTCGCTGCGTCGCGCGGCGCAACTGCGCCGGCTGCGGCCCGATCTCGTCGTCGAATCCCTGCGCGGCAACCTGGACACGCGCGTGCGCAAACAGCAGGAGGGGCAATATCAGGCCATCGTGCTGGCAGCCGCCGGATTGAAGCGACTGGGCTGGAGCGATCGCATCGCCGAGATCCTGCCGCCCGAGATCCTGTGCCCGGCGGTAGGACAGGGCGCCCTGGCCATCGAGACCCGCGCCGAAGGGCCCGGTTACGAGGCCTGCCGCCTGCTCGATCATCCGGCCACCCGCGCCGAAGTGACCGCGGAGCGAGCGGTCCTCGCCAGTCTCGGCGGCGGCTGCCAGGTGCCGATCGGCGCGCGCGGAATCGCGCAGGGCGAAACGCTGCGCCTGATTGGGCTCGTGATCTCTCCCGACGGTTCCCGGCTGGTGCGCGCCGAGTCCGAAGGCCCGCTGGCCGCCGCCCAATCCCAGGGATCCGCCCTGGGCGCCGAACTGCTCGCCCAAGGGGCGCAGGACATTCTTCAGGCCGTCTATGCCGCAGAATCCAGTGAACCGCGACGGTAAAGGAGCGGACGCCCCTGGTGTGGTCTATCTGGTAGGGGCCGGTCCCGGCGATCCGGAACTGATTACCCTCAAAGGCCGCCGCCTGCTGGAGCAAGCCGATTGCGTACTATTCGACCATCTGGCTCCCGAGTCGCTGCTCGCCTGGGCTCCGCCCGCCGCCGAACGGGTCTATGTCGGGAAGAAGAAATCCGTGCATGCCTTCAGCCAGGAGGAAATCTGCCGGATGCTGATCGAGCGGGCGCACGCGGGCCGTACCGTGGTCCGGCTCAAGGGCGGCGATCCGTTCATCTTCGGCCGCGGGGGAGAAGAGGCCGAAGCGCTGGCCGATGCCGGCATCCCGTTTGAAGTGGTTCCCGGCGTCACGGCGCCGCTGGGCATTGCCGCTTACACCGGCGTTCCCTTGACCCATCGCGATCACACTTCCGTCGTGACCTTTGTGACCGGTCACGCGGTAGAAGCCATCGACTGGGATAAGGTGGGCGCCTCGGAAACGCTGGTGATCTTCATGGGGCTGACCCATTTCGGGCAGATCGCCGCGGAACTGATCGCCCGCGGCCGGTCACCGGAGACACCGGCCATGGCGGTACGTTGGGGAACGCGGCCGGACCAGGAGACTCTGGCCGGTACCCTGGCGACGCTGCCGCCGCTGATCGCCGAATGCGGCATGAAGCCGCCTGCCACCATCCTGGTGGGCGAGGTGGTACGCCTCCGGGAAAAACTTGATTGGTACGAGCGCCTGCCCCTGTTCGGACGCCGCATTGTGGTCACTCGTGCGCGAGGGCAGGCGGAGGCGTTGAGCGCCCGGCTGCATGCGCTCGGCGCGGAGGTGATCGAGTTGCCGGCTATCGAGATCCAGCCCGCCGCCGATTACGGCCCGCTCGAC
>CAZMRK010000033.1:0-5985 GCA_964568355.1 uncultured Solibacteraceae bacterium
CAGATAGGCAGCGGCGGCGCGCAACCGGACCGCCTGCTTGTCGTCGCCGAGGAGAGGTACGAAGGCTTTCTGGTCCGCCACGTTATTTCGCAAAGCCAGCGAATGGACGGCGGCGGCGCGAACTGACCAGTCCTTATCCGAGAGCGCCGCGTGCAGCGCGCGAAGCGTCGCTGGATCGCGGTCACGCCCCAGCAGGAGCGCGACGGTGGCCCGGCTCGATATGCCAGGATCGAGGAGCAGGCCATTCATGGAGGAGATGCCCGCTCCCAGGCCGGGAATGGGGGCCAGGGCGGCGCCGTGCGTGACCGCAAACAGAGCCATCGTTTTGGGGGTATGCGTCATGCGCGCGAATTCCCGCATGTGCTTACTCAGAAAGCCGGAGGAGGCTTTGGACTCGCCGGAAAGAATGGACAGCAGCGCCTCCTTGCCGGCCGGATCGTTCAGGCTCCAGAGGGCCCTGGCCGCGGCGAAGGCCACCTCGGGAACCTCGTCGTTGAGCGCATCGTGGAGGCTGATCAAAGTGCGCTTGTCCCGTATATCGACCATGCTCGAAATCACGGCGATGCGTACCTCAACGTCGTTGTCCTTGAGCATGGATTGCAGCCGGGACAGAAACGGCTCCCGCGAGGCCGCCAGGCTCATGGCCATCACGGCCTGTTTGCGGGTATCCGGATTTTTGTCCTGAAGCGCGTCCTCCAGGATCTGGCGGGATTGTTCCGGTTTGCCGGCGGGGGTCTGGGCAAATGTGCCCGCCGCCAGGGAAAAGGACAGGATCCATCGCACGGCGTTCATGGGCTTTCCTTCTCTAATTCTACGGTGCGGATTGTCCGGGCGCCGGCACGACGGGCAGCAGGATGTGGGAAGCATAACTGCCGGCGTGATGGACCGTCTGATTGGCGATGCGCACGTGATCGGTGGTGCCGAAAGGCTCGCCGGTGTTGGGATTCCGGTCAAACTGGGGAAAATGACTGCTGGCGATATCGACGCGAATGCGATGGCCCGGCAGGAAGACGTTGCTGGTGGCCAGCATGTTGATGCGGAAAGGATAGACCTTGCCGGGCTCGAGCAGTTTGGACCGGCTGAGGCTTTCCCGGTACCGGGCGCGCACGATGCCCTCCGCCAGATTGATGGCGCGGCCGTCGGGGTAGACGTCCACCAGTTTGGCGATGAAGTCGGTGTCGGGCGCATCGGAAGAAGCATAGAGCACCATTTCGAGCGGCCCGGTGACTTCGAGGGGCTGGGAGAGCCGGTCGGAGGTGTAAACCAGGACATCGTGGCGGCCTTCCACCGGGCTCTGGTCGACAGGTCCGGCGGGCGTGGGCGTGCCGCAGCAGTTGCTGCCGCCCAGGCTGGGCACCGGCAGATCCGGATCGTAGCGGTAGTGGTCCGGCGTCGCTGTGGCGGCGGAAGCGTCCCAGGAGAGGCGGCCGTCGCCGCGCCGACTGTTGGCGTGGCCGCCGCTTTGGAGATAGAGCTTGCGAGACTGGGCGCGGGCGAGCGGGAACTCATTTTCCGCCCGCCAGCGGTTGATCCCCATGACGAATAGCTTCACCGGGGGATCGCCGGGCGTGCCGTTGTCGATCCCTTTGAGCCAATAGTCGTACCAGCGGAGTTCGGCGGCCGAGACTTCGACCATGGCGGACTCCCCAAAATCGATGTCTCCGTACTTGCGCGTAGCGCCGTGGCCCCAGGGGCCGATGATCATACGACTTTGCTTGCGCGCGACCTCCGTCTTTCCTTTGGTCCGCATCCCCTCGAAGCCGTGGAGCGTGCCCTGGGCCAGAATGTCGTACCAGCCTCCGAACGTGTGCACGGGGACGCCGATCTGTTCGAAGCGATCCTCCACGCTCAGGGCTTTCCAGTAGTCGTCGTAATCCGGATGCGCCAGCCAGTCCTGGTAAAAGCGGGCATGGCGCCCCGCCAGACGCTGCATGTCTTGGAGCGGGAGGTGCCAGAGGATTCGATCGAAGCTGAGAGATTCCAGGCCGTCGTCGAGGCTATGTACGCCGACATTCTGCATGATCCTGGATTCCTGGCGCACCGGCCCCCACCCGAACGCCAGAGACAGGCGGAAGCCGCCGTTGAAGGTGACCGTATCGTGGTAGATGCTCGTGGAGGCCAGGCTGGGAAAGATGGCTACCAGGTGAGGAGGCGCTTTGATCGCCGCTTGCCATTGGACATGTCCCAGGTAAGACGCCCCCTGCATGCCGACTTTGCCGTTGGACCACGGCTGCCGGGCTGCCCATTCGATGGTGTCGTATCCGTCCTCCTGTTCGTTCCGGAACGGATCCCACGCGCCTTCGGATTCGTGGCGGCCGCGCACATCCTGAAAAACGAAGACATAGCCCCGGCGAGCGAAGAATACCGCCGCGGCGTATGCGTTGGGGGTTCGCTCCGTGCTGTACGGGGTGCGCGAGACCAGGACGGGGAATTTTCCTGGGCTGGCCGGCCGGTAGACATCGGCGTAGAGGGTGACTCCGTCGCGCATGCGGACGGGCACGTAATTGTCGAGCACGATGTCGTAGGAAGGGGGCCGCGAGGCGGGGAACTGGACGTCGGCGCTCAGGGCGGGAAGCGCCGGGAAAAGGAGCAGCGCAAGGGTGATCCGGATCATACTCCAGCAGAGTATATCCCCAGGGGCGAACGCTGCAAAACGGGGACTGGCGCGAATTTCGCCGCATTTGCGAAATTCGTGCCTGTACCCCTTTTGCCCTGAACGCAGGTATACCGCGTGGAATCCGCGCCGCGCGAACTAAGCGGACGTCTTGGCTGCCGCTGCCACCTGAGGCGCCTTGCCGTTCTTGGCCGGTTCCGGCCGGACGATATCGATGCTTCCCTTAAAATAGGCCCCGTCGTCGATCACGATGCCGGCCGTGCGGATGTCGCCGATCAGGCTGCCCTTCTCGCGAATGGCGATCTTCTCGGCCACTTCGACATTGCCGTTCACCGAGCCGAAAATGGTGACATCGCGCGCTTTGACATTGGCGCGAACTTTTCCGTTCTGGCCTACGGTAAGGGAGTGCCCCAGAGACAGTGACCCGTCCACTTCACCGTCCACGTAGAGCGCCTCGTCGCTGAAGATCTGCCCGGTAATTTTCATGGACGCGCCGATGATGGCCACGTTGCGGGCGGTCTCCTGGCGCGGGGGCGGCGGTGGTTCTACGCGCGGCGGTGGCGGCGCCGCCGCGGGCTGAAATACGGAGGCCGGCTGAGGGCGTTGCTGCTCTTCCGGGCTGTTATCTGAATTGCGTTTATTCCACAAATCTTGCCTCCTCGGAGTAAGGATCTATAAAGTGCTCGTGTCTTGTGCATCTGAAGGGCCAAAATGGTGCTATTGAAACCAAAACATTTGTTCGAGAATTTGCAAGTTTTGCGCGGGAGCACAGAGTAAAATTTGCCCGTGGGCCGTGGGGGCGAGGCGCGTAAGTGTTGGGTAAGTCGAGATCAAGCGATGCGGCAGGCCACGTGCAAGGACGATCCTTTTCCTAAAACTGAGGCGCACGCATGACCGATCTGTGGACCGAGTATATAGGTGTGACGATTGGCGGGAAGTACCCGCTGGAAGAGTTCCTGGGGAGCGATGCGCGCGGCGCGTCTTTTCGGACGCGGTCGGAAGCCAGAGTGGGGCAGCCTGCGCTGCTGATCCTGGTGCGGGAGGCTGACGGCGGCGAGCGGCGCCTCGAACAATGGAAGCTGGCCGCCGCGCTGAACTCTCCGCATCTGGTTCGGATCCTGGAAACGGGAAGCAGCGAGAGCCTCGACGGGCGGATCTATTACGCCGTGACGGAGTTTCCGGAGGAAAACGTCGGCAGCGCCCTCCAGGAGCGGGCGCTCACCGACGAAGAGGCTCGGGAAATTCTGCGGACCGTTCTGGATGCGCTGAGCTACCTGCACGCGCGGGAATTGGTTTACGGAAACCTGGAGCCGGCGCAAATCGTGGCGGTGGAGGGGCGGGTGAAGCTGGCGGCCGACAACCTCCGGCGCGCCGGAGACAGCCCGGAGGCTTCGCCGGAGGCTGATGTGCGCGGCTTGGGTTTGTGCCTCTACGAAATCCTGACCCAGCGCCGAAATCCCACGGCCGGGGACTTGAAGGTTCTGCCGCAGCCGTTTCAGGACATCGTCCGCGGATGTTTGCGGACGCACCCGGAAGAGCGCCTGAATCTCCGTCAAATTGCCGCGGCGCTCGACCCGCAGGCACCGCGGCCCGCAGCCGCCGTGCGGAATATTGCCGAAGCCCGCAACCCGGAGACGCGCAGCGTGGCTGAGCCGCGGCGGCTGGCGAAAGAAGAACGCCCCGCGGCGGCGCCGGTAGTGCCGCTGCCCGTTCTCGCCGCTGAACCGGCGCGCCCCGCGCTGTGGAAGTTCGTGGTGGGCGCCGTGCTCCTGGTGGGCATCATCGTCTGGCTCTCGCGGCCGGACCGTCCCTCCGGGAAGGTGCCGCCCGTCGCCCCTGCTGTAGCGGCCGCTCCGGCGCCGCCATCGCCTCCGCCTGCCAGCGTTCCGGAGGCGGTCACGCCGCCGCCCAAAGAGCCGCCCGCCGCCGCGCCACCGGCGGAACCGTCCAAGACCGGCGAGATCGGCTCCAGCAGAACCGTCTGGCGCGTGGTGGCCTACACCTATGCGCGCCGGCCGGATGCGGAGAAGGCGGCTGCCAGGATCCTCCGCAAATGGCCCGATTCCGGCGCGGAGGTGTTTTCACCCAAAGGAGAAGGCCCGCCCTATTTCGTCGCTCTCGGGGGCCGCATGAACCGCACCGAGGCGCTGGACCTCCAGCGCCGGGCCTGGTCCCAGGGAATGCCGCGCGACACGTTTGTACGCAACTTTTCCCATTAGCCGGGGCGCCGTAGCGTGCGCTTCAGCGCGCAGCGTCGACGCTCTCGTCGACGTTCCGGATGCTTTCAAAGCACCCCGTTCCAGCACTAGCCGGTGGTTCTTCGCCCCGGCGTGATCAGTGCTCGTGCCAGGACCGCATAACCCGCAGCTCCTGCAAATCGGTAGTGAGCGCGTCGCGATCCTCGGGCGTCAGCGTATTATTCTCGACTACATTCTTCACATCATCGATCGCCTGGTTGAGCTTGTCGCGGTCAAACTTGTCTTTCACCAGGTTCCGGTCGAAGTCGGAGAGATGATGTTGTGCGTTACTGTACCGTTCGTGCTCTTTCCCGGCATCTTTGCTGGTGCGGGCGCTGAAGCTGGCAGCACGGCGCAAATCGTCCTGGACGCGGCTAACCAAAGTGCGGGCGCGATCGTACATTTCGCCCCGGGCGAACAGCACAGCCGCCATGCAGAAAATCCCGCAGATCATCATCCAGCATCGTTTGCTTTGCAGCATGATCCGTATCTCCCGAATTGGAAATAACATCCGGGCGGAGAAGCCGCCCGCGGGATTTTGGTGCAGGTGCAAGGCCATTCCTGCCACGCGCCGGTCAGGCCCGGTGCGAAAGGACACGCTTATTTCAGGGGTGAGTAATCGGCGGCATCCATGAAAACGGAATCCACTTTCATGACGAGCTTGCCGTTGACTTCGGATTCCTTCTGGACCTTCTGCCACTCCGGATCGGCTCGGAACGCCTCCCAATTTTTCTTGGCCTGCTCGCGGCTGGCGTGGGCGATGATGTAGATCAACGTATTGGCGGATGCGGGCGCGTCCTGGGGGACCCAATAGCCGATGTTGGTCATGCCGTGCTTCTCGAAGATCCGCCTCGTGTGATTCCGGAAACGCGCCTGGAGAGCCTCCAGCTTGCCATCATACGTGTGATAAGTGCGCAACTCGAAGACGCGCTTGGACTGGGCACCGAGGACCGCGTTGAGGAGCAGTGCGCCGCCGGCCATCACGGCGGACAGCGTCAGGGCGAGGTGGAGGAATGTTCGCAGATGCATGGTGCCAGTGTACAACGACGTGGCAGAAACGCTGCGAACGGCTGCACCGGCGGACGTGGCAGATCAATTCGGAAAAGCGTACACTCCAGGTATGGAGCTGCATCT
>CAZMRK010000034.1:0-5958 GCA_964568355.1 uncultured Solibacteraceae bacterium
GCCGAAGCAGATGGCTGCGGCGGTTCGGGGCGCCGTCCGCGAGATTGATCCCAGGCAGCCGGTGACCACCGTGCAGCCAATGGAGCAATACGTGTCCAGCGCGCTGGCCAAGCCGCGATGGTACGCCGTTCTCCTGGGCGCGTTCGCCTCTCTTGCCCTCCTGCTGGCCGCTATCGGATTGTACGGCCTGCTGGCCTACCTGGTCAGCCGGCGCACGCACGAAATCGGCGTACGCATGGCGCTGGGGGCGGAACCGCGCGACGTGCTGCGAGCGACCTTTCGCGAGGGCGCTCGGTTGACCGGAGCGGGACTGGCCCTGGGTCTCGTGTGTGCAATGATCCTCAGCCGTCTTGCTGCGAATCTCTACTACGGAGTGACTGCCGTGGATCTCCCCACTTATGCCGGCGTCGTAGCGCTGCTTGGTTGCGTTGCGGCAATCGCCACCTACATCCCGGCGCGCCGCGCCGCGCACGTCGACCCAATGGTAGCGCTGCGGTATGAGTAGCAAGGCATCGGCCGACTCACCTTGACATTCGGGACTAGCCGTTCGCTCTTTCCATCACGACCCGAACCGTCGCTCGGATCGGTGGTCCGGAGTCTTTGGAGCACATGGCGGATGCGCTAATGCTTCACGCCCGAGACGCAACTTGATCAAGCGATAGTCGTCGTCTTGATTTAGCTCATACCGGTCCAGGCAAAAAAATACGTCTCCGTATTGGGAACGGAGAAAAACGATGATGGCGACTGCTACGAATGGGGCACAAACGCAGATCAGGATCGCGATCATACGAACGCGATTCTATCATCTGCGGCTTCTCCCCTACGCTGCATTTTCTCGGGTATAGTTTGTAGTTCACCCATGCCCGCACAATCCGAACTACCCTTCATTCCATGCTTCCAGCGCCCTGATTCGCTCGGCATGCCGGTCCCGGAGCAGGACGGCTACCGGCTCCAGATTGATATTCCGATTCCCATGCGCGACGGCACTCGCCTCGCGACGGACCTCTACCTGCCCGCCCAGCCCGGTGTCTATCCGGTGCTGTTGGAGCGATCGCCGTATGGGAAGCATGCCTCCGTCATGGTAAGCATCGGCGCGCCGCAATACCTGGCCCGCCACGGTTTCATCGTCGCCATTCAGGACACCCGCGGACGCTACGCCTCGGAGGGTAGCTGGTATCCCTTCCGCGATGAAGCCTGGGGAGCCAACCGCGACGGCTACGATACCGTCGAATGGCTGGCCGCGCAGCCCTTCTCCACCGGCAAGGTCGCCACCTTCGGGGGATCCTTCGCCGGATTCAACCAGTACACGCTGGCCGGAGCCATGCCGCCGCATCTCGCCGCCACATTCCCGCGCGAGGCGCCCTCCAGTTTGCGCCGCGAATGGGTCTACCGGGGCGGCGCCCTGGAGTTCGGCTTCATCCTCGCCGGATGGGGTCGCCGCAACACCGAAGAGGCCTTGCGCAATCGCAGCGCGCAGTTCAATCTGCTCAGCGAGCGCGTCCGCATGGACCTTCCTTCTGCCTGGCCCCTACCCTCCCATCCCCTGCTCTCCGATCCCTATGAATGGATCCGCGACTACGTCGCTCGCCAGGACGACGAGGCCTACTGGTCCCAGTGGGACATCGCCCCGCACCACGCTTCCTTCGACCGTCCCAGCTACCACGTGGCCGCCTGGTTCGATATCTTTCTGGGTGGCTCGCTCCGCAACTTCATCGGCATGCGCGCCCAGGCCCGCACTCCCGAGATTCGTAAAGCTCACAAGCTGGTCATCGGACCCTGGCTGCATGGCCCCTTCTGCCACCTCTCGCCGCAGGGCCACACGGCCGGCGAACTGGATTTCGGCCAGCAGGCGCGCTGGGATTACCCCGGCATGATGTGCCGCTGGTTCGAACACTGGCTGCAGGGGAAATCCAACGGCGTCACGGACGAGCCCGACGTGCGCTATTTCGTTCTCGGCTCAAATCAATGGAAGAGCGCGGACGACTGGCCGCCCCCCGGTGTCCGCTATCGCCATCTCTACCTCAACAACGACCGCACACTCGCCTGGGAGCCTCCCGCCTCCGCCCAGGCTGCCGCCTATCGCCACGATCCGGATCGCCCCGTGCGCTCCATCGGCGGCAATACGCTCTTCAGCGACTGGGTGAAGCAGAGCGGCCGGCTCGAGACCTTCGACGATTTCAATGCACAGGCCGGCCCGAGGGATCAGAGCCCGATCGCCGCCGACTGCCTCAGCTACACCACGCCGCCCCTGGAGCAGGATCTCGAAATCGCCGGCCCGGTCACCGCCCGTCTCTACGTCTCCTCCAGCGCCGTCGACACGGATTTCGTGGTGCGCCTCTGCGATGTCTATCCGGACGGCCGCTCCATCCTGCTCTGCGATGGCATCCAGCGAGCCCGCTACCGCGAAAACGATTTCGCGCCGTCGCTCCTCGAACCCGGCCGGGTCTATCCAATTGACGTCGATCTGTGGGCCATCAGTAATCTTTTCCGCGCCGGCCATCGCATCCAGGTGCTGATCAACAGCAGTTCTTTCCCACGTTACGATGTGAATCCCGGAACCGGAAAATCCGGCCTGCTCACGGCCGAAAAGGTGGTCGCGGAAAACCGGATCCATGCGGGAGGGTCTTATCCTTCCCACATCGTGCTTCCCTGTCAGTAGATCAGTTTCAAGCCGAACTGGATCTGCCGCGGGTTGATCAGGACCGAATTCACCGTGCCGTAGGTCGGTGACCCAAAACTGCTGTCCGGCCGCGCGAACCACGGATGGTTGAAGACGTTGAAAAACTCCGACCGGAACTGCAGGTTGACCCGGTCGCTGATAGCAGTATTTTTGAACAGTGAAAAATCGAAGTTCACTTCCTTGTCGCTGCGCGTGTTGGGCAGCGTGCGCGGAGCCGTGCCATAGGTATATGCCGGAACCGGAGCGAACGCGGCTGTATTGAACCAGCCGTAAAGCCGGTCCGCGATACCCGTGCTCGCGTTCGGATCACCCACGACCATGGGGCGGCCCGGCACCACCGGATAGCCGCTCTGCAAGACCGTCAGACCATTGATCTGCCATCCCGAAATCAGCTTGCCCGCGACCCCCTGCGCCGCGCCCCCAATCGCTTTTCCCCGGCCGAACGGAAGCTCGTAATTGTAGCTGGCCACCAGGCGATGCGTGGAGTCGAAGTTCGCCAGCGCCTTATCGAGCCGCCGGTTGTAGTTGTCGTAGTACCCGCCCGATTGCCCTCCCGCCTCCAGCCAGCCCGTCACACTCTCGGTATCCGTGAGGGATTTACTGAGCGTATAGGCCGCCGTCAGCACCCCCGAACTGGAAAAGCGCTTCGTCACCTTCAACTGCATCGAATGATAGGTCGAATTGCCGATCGGCCATTGCGCCAGCGTGATGCCTTGAAACTGCGGAAACGGCAGCAGCGTCTGCTGCAGCGGAATCGTACGGCCGCTCAGCGCGCCGGTGGTCACAAAACCGTAGAAGGGATTGGCCACCTGGTTGGTCAGCGCGACCCTCTGCGTCATCCAGATCGAATCCGGAATCTGGTTGATCCCCAGACTATGCGGCAGGTCCGTGCCTTTGCTGCCGGCATAGGCGATATCCACGACCAGGCCGCCGAAATCGCGCTGGATATCGACGTTCCACTGCTGCATGTATCCGGGATGCGTACCGGCTCCATAGATTCCAAATCCCTGCCCGATCAGCGTATCGGCGCCGCCCGTCCGCCCCGGAATCGGCAGCAGGCCGTTCGGGAACGGATTGCTCAGGCGATCCGCCGGCGTGATGCCTCCATCGAGCGAACTGTTGAACGGCGTGCTCACCGAATACGCCGGATTGTTGCCGTTGCCGTTCGTTACCGAAAGATTGTTGGGCAGCCAGAAAATGCCGTAGCCGCCGCGGATCACGGTCCGGTCGTTCAAACTATAGGCCAGGCCGAATCGCGGCGCAAACTCTTTATAGAAGGTCTTCGCCGGAGACCGGTCCCCCGGCGTCATGAACAACATGCCGCCGCGCAAGGGCAGCCCCGTGTATCGAGCCGCTTGTTCGGGAACCACGTCCGCATCGAACCTGGCGTAACTGTTGCGGCGCTCATTGAAGAACGGTTCCAGGTTGTAGCGTATGCCCAGGTTGAGCGTCAGCCTCTGGGTCACCCGCCAGTCGTCCTGGAAATACCATCCCGCATACCGGCTTTGGAGCGCCAGCCGCGCCACGGTCGTCGCCGATCCGCTCGCGGCATACCCCAACAGGAACGATGCCAGCGGCACCCCGGCCGTCAGCGACGAGTTCAGCGGATCCGCCTGCGTGAATCCCGCGTTGAAGGTGAAATCGCCGCTGGCGTTGTTGCTCTGCGTCCGGTTGAGCTGCAGCACGCGGTATAGCGCTCCGATCTTCATGTTGTGCGCGCCGCGGATCAGGCTGAGCGAACCCGCGAACGAGTAGTTGTTCTGAATGCCGAAGATGGTGCTGCCCGTAGAGGCGTTCACGTCCGAGATGCCGCCTACATGTATGTTCGGAATGTGCTTGAACAGCACCTGATTCGCAAAACTCTGCGGAAAGCCGAACTGCGTCAGATCGATCCCATAGCTGCCCGGGATCCGTTCGTCGCGAAACCGCAGGAAACCCGCGCGCAGGTCGAGGATCGTCCCCGGGTTGATCACCCAACTGTCGTTCAGGTTGACGTTCTGCGACCGCTCCGCACCCTCGGCGCCGTCATCGGCCGGAGTCGTCTTGTTCCCGAGAGGATCCCAAAAGGAGAGGCTCGGCTGAATGTACGTATAGGATCCCGACAGGCGGTGGTTGGCGGTAAAGCTGTGGTCGATCTTTCCCGTCACCGTGTCCTGATTGGTGGCTTGGTTCGAAGAGGTGCCGTAGTTGTTTACATTGGTGAACGCGGCGCCCGCGGTATTCGCTGCCGGCCACAGATAGCGCACCAGGTTGGCCGCCACCGGGTCGATCCGGTTCGAGGGAATCACGTTGCCCGGAAAGGGATCCCGCACGTAGGAATCGCCCACGCGGCGCGTCGTCGCCGGATCGTAGATCGCCCGCAGCGCTCCCGCCGCGGTCATCGTTCTCGAAAAATCGCCGCCCTGCTCCAGCGCCGTGGGGACCGTGGCGGTGTAAACCCGCCCCATATGCTGCCGGAAGCCTTCGTACAACGCAAAGAAGAAGGTCTTGTCCTTGCGGATCGGCCCGCCTGCCGAAGCCCCGAACTGGTTATAGCGCAGCACCGGTTTCGCCCGACCCGCCCGGTTCGTGAAAAAATCGGCGGCATCGAATTTATCGTTTCGCAGGAACTCGTAGATGCTCCCGTGCAGCGCATTGCTCCCGGATTTGAGGCTCAGGTTGAGGACGCCTCCCGCCGTGCGATCGAACTCGGCGGAGAAATTATTGGTCTGCACCTTGAACTCCTGCGTCGCGTCCACCGCCGGCATCATAGCCACGCCGCCGATCGCCGACGTCGTCACCGGAAGACCATCTACCAGCACCTCATTGGCATTCGCCAGGCCGCCATTCGCCGAAAAGTTGCCCCATCCGGTGTAGTTGCCCGTCGCCGGATTCGAGCCAAAGGTACCCTGTGGGCGGACGCCGGCCGACAGCGCCGCCAGACCGATCGTATTGCGGCCATTCAGCGGCAGTTCCAGGATCTGCCGGTTTTCCACGATCTGTCCCAGGTCGGAGGTCTCTGCTTGCAGCGCCGGGGCCGCGCCGGTCACCTGCACCGATTCGCTCACCCCACCTACTTCCAGCGCGAAATCAACGCGCATGGTCTGGTTGACGTGCAGCTCGATTCCCGCACGGGAGGTCGTGCGGAACCCTTGTTTCGTCACGGCGATTTCGTACCGGCCGGGTTCGAGCAGCGGCACGGTGTACATCCCGGATTCGCCGGATAGCACGCTGCGCTTCTCGCCGGTTGCGACATTGGTTGCCGTGACCTCCGCGGTTGGGATCGAAGCCCCACTCGC
>CAZMRK010000035.1:0-10327 GCA_964568355.1 uncultured Solibacteraceae bacterium
ACGTCCCTGGAGCGCTACCGTCTCACGCTGCTTTACCAGCAGCAGGGCCTGAGCATGGACCAGATCCGGGCGCTTGGCGGCGGGCCGACGCAATTCACCATCAGCACCGGGTTTCCGCTGGTGGGCATCAGCCAGACCGATGTCGGCGCGTTCATTCAGGATGACTGGCGGGTGCGGCCGGGGCTCACGGTGAGCACGGGGCTGCGCTATGAGACGCAGACCAATATTCACGACTGGCGCGACTTTGCGCCACGCATCGGCGTCGCCTGGGCGCCGGGGGCGACTCGCGGCGGCCGCCAGCAGAAGACGGTGATCCGCGGCGGCTGGGGGATCTTCTATGACCGTTTTGCCGAAGCGCAGAGCCTGCAGGCCATGCGCTACAACGGGGTAAACCAGCAGCAGTACGTAGTCAACAATCCGAACTTCTACCCGGACATTCCACCGATTGCGTCGCTAACCGCGCAACTGGTACCGCAGAGCATCTGGCAGGTGGACCGGCACCTGCGGGCGCCCTATACGATGCAGACGGCGATCGGGATCGAACGCCAGTTGCCCTTCAATACCACCATCGCCACCACGTTCACGCACTCTCGCGCGTTACACCTGTTGCGGTCGCGGAACATCAATGCGCCGCTGCCGGGCACGTTCGATCCTTCGGATCCGGAAAGCGGCGTGCGGCCCTACGGGCCGATCGGCAATCTTTTCCAGTACGAATCCAGCGGCATCCTGAACCAGAACCAGTGGATCACGAACGTCAACAGCCGCGTCAATCGCAATCTCTCGCTTCAGGCGTTTTACGTGCTGAGTTCGGCTCACAGCAACACGGACGGGTTCGGCACCTATCCGGCGGACCCGTACAATCTCTCCGATGAGTACGGAAGATCCGCTTTGGATGTACGTCACCGCTTCGTCGTGGCGGGATCATTTGTGGCACCGTGGGCGGTGCGGCTGAGCCCATTTATCATCGCCCGCTCCGGCACGCCGTTTAATATCACCACGGGAAGCGATCCGTTCGGCGATGCGACATTCGCCCAGCGGCCGGCATTTGCCACGGATCTGAGCCGTCCGAGCGTGGTGGTCACTCCGTTCGGCGCGTTCGATCTGAAGCCGACCGCGGGAGAGCAGATCATCCCGCGCAACTATGCCGGGGGGCCGGGATATTTCTCGGTGAACCTGCGGTTGAGCCGCACTTTCGGCTTCGGCGGCAAGGATGAACGCGGCGCCGCGGGATCTGGCAGCGGGGGCGGTGGAGGTGGTCGCGGCGGTGGTGGTGGAGGTGGCGGCCGTGGCGGCGGCATGGGCGGTCCGGGCGGAATGCGGATGGGTGGAGGCGGCATGCGGGGCGGTTTCGGGGACGCGACCACCAACCGGCGTTATAACCTGACGCTTTCGGTCAGCGCCAGAAATTTGCTGAACACGGTAAATCTGGGGCCGCCGAGCGGCAACCTGACCTCACCCTATTTCGGGCGTTCGAACTCGATCGCCAGTGGCTTCGGTCCGGTGGGGCAGGCGAATAACCGGCGCGTCGAACTGCAGTTGCGATTTTCGTTTTAGTGCGGGGGAGACCGCTTGCTGGCGCGCGCGGTTCAGTGGCCGTGGTGCCTGGGTGCGAGACGTCGACGGGAGCGTCGACGCTGCGCGCTGAAGCGCACGCTACGATGGCGCGCGGTACGACGGCGGGAGAAGGGGGCTGAACGCTTGACTCCCCGGGGCATTTCCACTAATCTCTAGTTGGATATAGGAGATTCCCGGCGCCAAACCCGATGAACATCTCTGTAAAAGGCGAATACGCACTTCAGGCGCTCTATGACCTAGCCTCCCAAAACGCTGGAGATCCCGTAAAAATCGCGGAGATTGCCCGCCGCCAAAAGATTCCGCAGAAATTCCTCGAACTGATTCTGGCCGCTCTCAAGCAGGGCGGCTTTGTGGAATCGCGCCGGGGAGCGGAAGGCGGATATCTGCTGGCCCGCGGGGCAGACCAGATCACCATCGGCGAAGTGCTGAGGTTCATCGAGGGGCGCCAACCCGGCAAGTCCCGTTCCCGGCGGAAGGAGGATACGCCTTTCACCGAGATGTGGGAGCGGGTGGACCGCGCGGTTTCGGACGTCGTGGACCAGACGACTTTTGCCGATCTTCAGCGGGAATGGGCCGAGAAGCACTCCAAGTTTGTTCCAAATTGGGAGATCTAAAGTTGGTCTACGCCGATAATTCCTACAGCATCGGCCGAACGCCCCTGGTGCGTCTGAACCACATGACCGAGGGGCTGAACGCGACGGTGCTGGCGAAGATTGAAGGCCGCAATCCGTCTTACTCCGTGAAGTGCCGGGCCGGCGCTGCCATGGTGTGGGACGCGGAGAAGCGGGGAGTGCTGAAGCCGGGCAAGGAGTTGATCGAGCCCACCAGCGGCAATATGGGCATCGCGCTGGCGTTTGTGGCGGCGGCGCGCGGGTATGCCATCAGCCTGACCATGCCCGAAACCATGTCGATGGAGCGGCGCAAGGTGCTGACGGCCCTGGGCGCCAAACTGGTGCTGACCGATGGGGCGCATGGGATGGCCGGGGCGATCGCCAAAGCGGTGGAACTGGTGAACTCGGACCCAGACCATTATGTTCTGCTGCAGCAGTTCGAGAATCCCGCCAACCCGGAGATCCACTTCCGGACGACCGGCCCGGAGATTTGGGACGATACCGAGGGTGGCGTGGATGTCATCGTTGCCGGCGTGGGCACGGGTGGCACGATTACCGGGATTGCCAGGTACCTGAAGCAGAGCAAAGGGAAAAAGGTCGCGGTGATCGGCGTGGAGCCGGCCAATTGCGCGGTAATCTCCCAGACGCTGAAGAAACAGCCGGTACGCGTTGGGCCGCACAAGATCCAGGGGTTGGGCGCGGGGTTTATCCCGGACACGCTGGATTTGCGGTTGATTGACCGGATGGAGACGGTTACCGACGAGGAAGCCATGGAGGCTGCCCGCCGCCTGGGAAAAGAAGAAGGAATTTTAGCTGGGATCTCCTGCGGCGCCGCGACGGCGGCAGCGCTGCGGTTGGCGCGCGAGGAGCCGTTCCAGGGCAAGACCTTTGTGGTGATTCTTCCCGATTCCGGCGAGCGCTACCTCAGCACCCCACTTTTTGAGCAAAAAACGCACAACTAACTTGCCGCACTAGCCCTTTCGAGCTATGCTGGATTAGGCCTAAGGAATTAGAGAGTAGCGGGCGCTCATTGGGTGATAGGGGTGAGTGCGCCCGCTGTCGTAACGGGGATTTAAATAGCAGGCGACGAAGTTTCGCTCGACGTTACACCTGAGCGAAAAAAATCGCGGCCGGCAGGTGGGGATTTTTCCCGCCGTGCCGGCCGCTTTCGTTTGGCGCTAGAATCAGGAGCAATGCGCTTGGTCCTTCCGCTCGGCCTGGGGTTGGCATGTCTGCTGGCAGCCCAGTTTCAGATTCCACCGCCGGGCGGCACGCCGCCTCCACAGGCTCCCGCTGCAGCCGAAAAGCCTCCCGAAAAGCCGCCGGAAAAGCCGGTCCTGCAGAATACGGGCAAGCCCATGGTGGTGGCATATCATTGCATGGAAGAAGACTTGACCTGGGCAGGATTATCCTGTTCGGAGGAGGAACCTTGCCGCTTCTTTCTGGAACTGGCGGCGCTGGAGGCGACCGGATCCAAGATCTTTCTGGCCGGCAATATTCACTCGGCATCGAGCACGCTGTATTCGGTGCTGCTCGCCAGCGAAGATGCCGGAAAGACATGGACCGAGCCGTTCGAGCGCGTCCGGGGAGCGGGGCTGGACCATATTCAGTTCGTGGATTTCGAGAACGGATGGATCGGCGGACAGGTGTTGCAGCCGCTGCCGCAGGATCCCTTTCTGCTGATTACTTCGGACGGCGGCAAGAGCTGGCGGCGGCGGCCGATCTTCGGGGAGCCGCACCCGGGATCGATTCTGCAGTTTTCGTTCAGCTCGAAATCGAACGGCAGCCTCGTGGTGGATCGCGGCGAGTCGGGGGACTCCGGCCGGTATGAGCTGTACGAATCTCCCAACGGCGGGGAGACCTGGATGGTGCGCGAGATGACCGACCGCCTGCCGAAGGTCCGCGGGGTGACGCCGAATGCCGATTGGCGCGTCCGCCCGGATGCCGCCACCAAGGCCTTCCGGATCGAGCGCAGGGCGGGCGAGCGCTGGACGGTGGTGGCATCGTTTTCGGTACCGATCGGGAGTTGCGCCACGCCGGAGCGTCCGGCCGCCACTCCTCCGCCGGAGCCGGCTTTGCCGCAGACCGAAGAAGCTCCGGCGGCTCCGGAAGCGAAAGGTCCGCCAAGCCTGCGCCGGCCGCGCCGTTGAGGCGCGCTGTTGCGAAAGCATCGTAAAATCCCTAAATATGGCTGAAACCAAGACGTCCGAACAGACTGCTCCGGAGAGCGCCGCGCCAGAGCGCCAGATGGGCTTTTATACGCGTTCGCTGCACGCCGGACAGCACCCCGATGCGGAGACCGGCGCGCGAGCCGTTCCCATCTACCAGACCACTTCGTTCGTGTTCGAAAACAGCGACCATGCCGCCGCGCTGTTCGCTTTACAGCAATTTGGCAACATCTATACGCGGATCATGAACCCGACCACCGCGGTGTTCGAAGAGCGCGTGGCGTCTCTGGAGGGCGGCATCGCGGCGCTGGCGGTGTCGAGCGGCCAGGCCGCGCAGTTCCTGGCACTCAGCAGCCTGATGGGTCCGGGCGATGAACTGGTGGCGTCCAGCACGCTTTACGGCGGCACGTTCACACAGTTCGACGTGAGCTTTCGCCGCCTGGGCATCAACACGATCTTTGTCGAGCCGGACGATCCGGAGAATTTCCGCAAGGCGATCACGCCGCGCACGCGCGCGCTCTATGGCGAGACGATTGCCAATCCGCGCATGAACGTGCTGGACATCGAGAAAGTCGCGGCCATCGCGCATGCGCACAAGATCCCGCTGGTGATCGATAACACCATGGCCTCGCCCTACCTGTGCCGGCCGATCGAGTGGGGCGCCGACATCGTGGTGCACTCGGCGACCAAGTTTCTGGGCGGCCATGGCACGTCGATCGGCGGGATCATTGTCGATAGCGGGCGCTTCCCGTGGACCGAAGGCAATTTTCCACAGCTCACGCAGCCCAGTCCGGGCTACCACGGGATGACGTTTACCGAGACTTTCGGCAATCTGGCCTTCATCATCAAGACGCGGGTGGAAGGCTTACGGGATCTGGGGCCGTGCATGAGCCCGTTCAATGCGTTTCTATTCCTGCAAGGCGTGGAGACGCTGGGGTTGCGCATGGAGCGGCATTCGCGCAACGCCCTGGGAGTGGCCGAGTTCCTGGCAAAGCATCCGGCGGTGACCTGGGTGAAGTATCCGGCGCTGGCGGGTAGCCCCTACCGGGCGCTGGCTCAGAAATATCTGCCGCGAGGCGCAGGGTCGGTGCTGACCTTTGGGATCAAGGGCGGTCTGGAGGCGGGACGGAAGCTGATCGACTCGGTAAAGCTGCTCTCCCACTTGGCGAATCTGGGGGACGCCAAGAGCCTGATCATTCACCCGGCCTCGACCACGCACCAGCAGTTGCCGGATGACGACCAGGTCAAGGCGGGGATCACAAAGGATCTGATCCGGCTCTCGGTGGGAATCGAGGACCTGGACGATATTTTGTGGGATCTGGGGCAGGCGATCGAGGCTTCGCAGGCGTAAACGATCGAAAAACAGGGAATTGCCGATCGACACCGATTCACGCCGGGAGATGGGCCCTTTGCGTACGGAGAGTGATATGGAGACGGTATTTCGCGGGATATTCTTGACCAGTGAAAACGCCCGAGGCAACGGCCAGATTTCATGATCAGGTGGCCTTGCTTCCGTTGGAGTCTGTGGGGACGAAGGGCGAGTATATTTACGGGCGGGTGGATCGCAAAGAAACGCAGTTAGCGATCCACGACGCCAAGGCATTCACTTCATACACATATCCCCCGGTGGCAGGTTCCAACTTAACTCATCTTTACTTCAAAATCGAGGACAGAAGGCTCGTGCGACAACTATAAAATTGGGAACTTTGTCTATGTACGAAAGAGTGGAATTCGAAGATGCTTCTCAATCGGTTTGGGGTCCGGATCGCCCCAGCCCGGTGAAGGACCTTATCCTGGTTGAGCCAGAGAGAACACTTTTCCAGGTGGATTTCAATGCCGAGGGATGAGCCATCCGATAGGGATACAACAGCGAAGTTGGCGGACGGGCGATCTGATGGCACTGAAAAGGCGTAGTCCGGCTGACTTCTCTTATGGGGCTGAGCGAAGAGTGTGTTTGTCACACGTGCGTGGTTTCAAGCGACCGTCCCAGGGCTTTCGCTTCGGGATAGTGTGATCTATAGGAACGGCGGTAATGGCGGTTTGCGGTCTGCGTGTGACAGAACCGACTCCTTGCGTTCTATAGTGGTCCAATCGCGGTATGCTGAAGTCTTGCCGGGAGCATATACGAGATCGCTGCAGCTTCACTCGGCGAGGTGAGACTGTACTTGAGCACGTCTGCGCGAATTGCCGTAGAGGAACTCCGATCGACGCTGGGATATGCATACCGCACGAACGCGATCATCGCCCTATGTCCGATCCGTGGGAGTATGCCTTCGGCGATGCTCGACGCATCAAATCCGAGGTTGTCTTCAATGTGGAGCGGGACCGCATAGTTCATATATTTTCGCTCCGGCTTGCTGGCGATTGGGACGCGGATTTTTTGTACTATCCACCCGGGCACGCCTCAGCACTCTATCACTGGTCCAGTACGGAAGGCGCTCTCCATCCTTATCGAACGATAACTGAATAGGGGACGTGGGCGGCGGGGTCGGGATGGGCTACCCGGCCTTACGGATGAAGCGGTTGGCGGCTGCTTTTCATGGACGAGTGAGGGTTCGTTGTGGGGCGTAGCGTATAATGGGTTAGGCAACACTTGAGAGGTCGTGTGTCTTTACGTACGTTTTTCCGCCTGTTTACCCATATTCAGATGATGCCCGTGCTCGAGAGCGGGCAGGAGACACTGGTGGGCGGTCAGGCCGTCATCGAAGGCGTCATGATGCGGGCTCCGCATAGCTACTGCGTGGCGGTGCGGAATCCCCAAGGGGAACTTATTACCGAGGAGCAGCCGCTGCCCCGGATGGGGGACCTGTATCGAATTTTTCGATATCCGGTCTTCCGGGGAGTGGGGACGCTCTATCAGGCCATGAAGCTGGGGCTGAAGGCGCTGAAGTTCTCGGCCAATGTTTCCCTGGAGGGGGCCACGCAGGAAAAGACGACACCGGAAAAGAAGCCTCCTTCGGAGATCTCCAACTGGGCCATCACCCTGAACCTGGTTTTCTCTCTGCTTTTCTTCATCTTCCTGTACAAGTTCATCCCGCTGTACCTGGTTACCCGGCTGGAAAAGATCTACCCCGTGCTCGAAGGGCGAATTGCTTTCAATGCCGCTGACGGCCTCATTCGCATTGCCATCTTCCTGGGCTTTTTGTACTTCGTCTCGCGGATGAAGGACATCCGGCGCGTGTTCGAATATCACGGCGCCGAGCACAAGGTGGTCTTCAATTTCGAATCCGGCCTGCCGGTAAACGTGGAAAACGCGCAGACCTTTACGACCTTTCATCCGCGCTGCGGCACCAGCTTTCTGCTGGTGGTGATGATCGTCTCGATGCTGGTCTATGTGCTGGTTCCTTTTGACGGGTTCGTTGCCAAGCTGCTGGCGCGGGTCGCGCTGATTCCCGTGATCGCCGGGGTGAGCTACGAGCTGATCCGTTTCGCGGCGAAGCGCCGGGGATCGCTGTTGGCCACGCTGACGGCTCCGGGACTGTGGTTGCAGCGAATTACCACGAAGCAGCCATCGAATGAGCAGGCGGCGGTGGCAGTTCGCGCGCTCGAAGGCGCCATGGAACTGGAAAAAGCCCAGGGCGGGGAACTGGTCATCGCCTGATCGGAATTCATGCAATTTCAGGACAAGCTCGAAAATATAGAAGGGCGCTATGAAGGACTGACGCGCCAGATGGCCGATCCGGCTGTCATCAACGACCCCGAGCAGTACCGCAAGGTCGCGAAAGCCCAAAGCGAGATCGCCGAGGTTGTCGGCAAGTTCCGCGAGTGGAAGAAGCTGGCGAGCGAACTGGCCCAGGCCCGCCAGATGCTCGCCGAGCCGGATGCGGAGCTGAAGGCGATGGCCGCCGACGAGGTGGCCTGGTTGGAACCGGAGATCGAGCGGGCCGAAGAGCAGCTCAAGATTCTTCTACTGCCGAAAGATCCGAACGATGAAAAGAACGTCGTGCTGGAGATTCGCGCCGGCACCGGCGGAGACGAGGCCACGCTGTTCGCCGCCGAGATTTTCCGGATGTACTCGCGGTACGCCGAGAGCCAGCACTGGCGCATCGAGGTCACCTCGTCGAGCGAATCGGCCGTGGGCGGCTTGAAAGAAGTGATCGCGCTGGTGAGCGGCGACCGGGTTTACAGCAAGCTGAAGTACGAAAGCGGCGTACACCGCGTGCAGCGCGTACCGGCCACGGAGCAGCAGGGCCGGGTGCACACCTCGGCGATCACGGTGGCGGTACTGCCGGAGGCCGACGATGTGGAGATCAAGATCGAGCCGAAGGACATCCGCATCGACACGTTCTGTTCTTCCGGTCCCGGGGGGCAGTCGGTGAATACCACCTATTCGGCCGTGCGCCTTACCCATCTGCCTACCGGCCTGGTGGTTTCCTGCCAGGACGAAAAGTCGCAGATCAAGAACCGGGCCAAGGCGGAGCGCGTTCTGCGATCGCGTCTGTACGAGCTGGAACTGCAAAAGCAGCAGGAGCAGTTGGGCGCCGAGCGCCGCAGCATGGTGGGCTCGGGCGACCGCAGCGAGAAGATCCGCACCTACAATTTCCCGCAGAACCGCGTGACCGATCATCGCATCGGGCTGACGTTGCATCAGTTGGACATCGTGATGGAAGGCCGGCTGGATCCCATCATCGATGCCCTGACTACTCACTACCAGACCGAGAAACTCAAGGAACAGGCCGCCGCTTAGATGACCGTTCAGACCGCGCTACTCCAGGGCACCAGGCTACTGGAGGAGGCGGCTATCGCTGTACCTCGCCTGACTGCCGAGGTGCTGCTATGCCACGCTCTGGGCCGCGAGCGGCCGTACCTGTTCGCGCATCCGGAGCACGAACTGAGCGAACTGGAGTGGATCCACTACGGGCGCTATCTGCATGAACGGCTGAAGGGCAAGCCGACACAGTACATCACGAAGAGGCAGGAGTTCTTTGGACGCGAGTTTCTCTTAACGCCGGACGTGTTGATTCCGCGTCCGGAGACCGAGCACGTAGTGGAGACGGCAGTTCCCCTGACCGGACGCAATCAGAGAGTTCTGGACGTGGGAAGCGGCTCGGGCATTCTGGCGGTCACGCTGCAATTGGAAACCGGCGCGGAGGTTTGGGCCAGCGACCTCTCGAAGGCGGCGCTGCGCGTGGCTGCAAAAAACGCCCGGCGTCTGGGCGCGGCAGTGCGGCTTGTGGCCTGCGACCTGATGTCCGCCTTTGCCGATCGTTCGTTCGACCTGGTGGTGTCGAATCCGCCGTACGTGCCGCTCGCCGATCTCGCGGGGTTGCAGCGGGAGGTGCGGGATTTCGAGCCACACCTGGCTTTGTTCGCCGGGCCTACGGGTCTGGAGATCTATGCGCGGATTGTGCAGGAGGCGGCGCGGGTGCTGCGGCCGGGAGGCTGGCTGGTGCTGGAGTTGGGATACAAAAGCGAAGCGGGAGTCCGGCAGATGCTGGACTCCCGCTGGGTTGAGGTTCAGGTAATGCCGGACCTGGCCGGCTTACCCCGAGTTTTGAGTGCGCGGCTCGGCTAGAACTGCAGGCGGCCGCGCAATTCCATCTGCCTGCTGGCAGCGCCTTCCACCAGACTGTTGACCACACCGACGCTGCCGGGGACCGAGATGTTGGCCGACGGCGGAAGGAAGTTGGGGTGGTTGAAGGCATCCGACGCCGAGGCGGTGAAGGTGAAGTGGAAACGCTCGGTGATGTTGAAGGTCTTGGCGATCGAGATGTTCTGGTTGTTGTAGCCGGGCCCTTCCAGGATGTGCGCGCCGGAATTGCCCAGGCGGCCGGCCCCCGGGACCTGGAAGCAAGTGGGATCGAACCAGTGATTCAGGCTGCGTTCCCCCGAAGGCAGGTTGCCGTTGCAGGTGCGGTCCGGCAATCCACCGACCGTGTTGGTGTTGGACGGATCAGAGCCGGAGTAGATCGGCGAGAAGAAGTGGCCGGTTTCCAGATAGCCGATCCAATACAACTGCCAGCCGCCCAGAAC
>CAZMRK010000036.1:0-6628 GCA_964568355.1 uncultured Solibacteraceae bacterium
CTTTGTCGCCAACGGTATCGGGGCGATTCTGCTGCTGGTGATCACGGCCACGGGCCTGTTTCTGTGGTGGCCTGGAATCCGGTCGTGGGTTCGCGCTTTCACGGTGGATTTCAGCAAGAGCTGGAAGCGGATCAACTTTGACCTGCATAACACGGTAGGGTTCTATACGCTGCTGATGGTCTCGTTCTGGGCGGTCTCCACCGTCTACTTCGTGTGGGAAGAGCAATTCACGGCCGTGGTGAACAAGATTTCACGGGTGACGCTGCCGGATCCGCACAAGCCGTTGGTGACCGTAAGGCCGCCGGCAGGCGGAGGGAAAGCGCCGCGGGCGGACGTCGGGACGATGGTCGCGCAGGCACAGGCAATGGTGCCGGGAGCTCGCGTACATGCGGTAAGTCCCGGGGTGCGGCCGGAGCTGCCCGCGGTGGTGTTTTTAGCCACCGGAGGCACGGTAGAAGATCCCGCGGAGATTCCGGCGTCCGCAACACGCGTCTACTTCGACCCGTACACGGGCAGGCATTTGGCGACACAGCCAGCGCCGCAAAATCAGACCCTCGGAGACTGGATGATCTGGTCGATGGTTCCGCTGCACTTCGGCAACCGGTGGGGGTTCACCGTCAAGGTAGTCTGGGCGATTTTGGGTTTATCGCTGCCCCTGCTGACCATCACGGGGGCCCTGATGTTCTGGAATCGCAAGCTGAGCAAGACGTGGAAGAGAATCGCCGGACGCACCGCGCCGGCGGCGAATGTAGCCAAATCCGAACATCCGGCGGAGCTATTGCTCCCGCAGGATCTCCGAAGGTTGTAGCATGGAGGCCCTGGCTGCCGGGGCTCCGACAGCCACCAGTGCCGCCGCCAGGAGAATCCCGACCACGGCTATGACCGACATTGGTTCGAACACTTTCATCTGAAAGAGTTCTTTCTCCGCATATTTCGCGCCGAGCCAAACCACTGGCAAGCCCAGCGCGATACCGGCAAGCGCTAGAGCGAGGCCTTCCCGAAAGACCATGGACAACACATCGCGAGGAAGCGCGCCCAATGCGAGCCGCACACCAATCTCACCCCGCCGCCGCGAGGTATGGTAAGCCATCACGCCGTAGAGCCCTACTACCGAGAGCACAATGGCGAGGATGCCGAATCCGCCGCACAGCGTCGCGAACATACGCTCGCGTTGAAGCACCTTGGCAATCTGATCCTCCATGGTGATCGTGTCCACCATCGGCAGATTGCGGTCGATCTCGTGCATGGTCCGGCGAATTCCCGCAAGCGCGATCTGCGGCGGCTGCGACGTCCGGACCACTACCGTCGCGTCGGCTGCGTCCTTCTGGAAGGGAACCCACATCGTGTACGGTCGTTCCTTCACGGAAGTCGCCGCGAAGGCCGGCACGATACCCACAATTTGGTATTCCGGCGGCTTCTTTCCCGGAGGTCCGTCGGTAATAACGAGCGTCCGCCCGAGAACACTCATGCCACCGAGCCTGCGCGCAAGATCCTCGCTGATAACAGCAACCTTCGCGCTAGCGTTGACGTCTGCCAACTTCACATTTCGGCCCGCGATCATTCGTGGCGTATACAGCGGAAGATACGAGGGTGTTACGCCATTGAGCGACACATTGTAGCTGTCGCTGGTACCGCTTCCCGCAAGCCGCACTCTGCCCCACCAGCCGCCGACGTTCATCGGCCGCATCCAGGCCAGCCCCACGCCCGCAACCCCCGGCGTCGCCGCCAGGCGCTGCTCCAGGTCAAAGTAGAACCGCGGAAGGCGGCCGGCGTCGTATCCCGAGGCGCCCGGACGGACGTCAAAGATCACCAGGTTACGCCGGTCGAACCCGGGGTCTGCTGTCTGCAAAGCGCGCAAATTCCGCGTGAAGATGACGGCCGCCATGACGAGCACTACCGACATCGCCATCTGCGCCACCACCAGCACGCTTCCGCTCGTCCCCTTCGTCCGTTTGGCGTTTCCCATGCTTCCGCCGCCCTGCTTCAGCCACGACCCATCCAGGGAACGCGAACCCTGCCATGCCGGAAATATGGCGAAGATTGCCAGCGCAGCGGCGCTGATCGTTCCTACCAGCAGCAGGATCCGGTAGTCGAGCGACACCTCGAGCGGAAGGTTCTGCCGCCCGCCGACGAACTGGCCCAGCAAGTTGCCCATTCCATACGCCACGGCGAGACTGACCGCACCACCTAAAAAGGCAATCAGCGCGCTCTCCGTCAGAAACTGTCGCATCAGCCGCGCACGGCTGCAGCCGAGGGCGACGCGCATCGCGATCTCCTTGTGCCTCGCCACGGCTCGCGCCAGCAGCAGGTTGGCGACGTTGACGCATGCGATCACCAGCAACAAGCTCACCAGACCGCCCAACACGAACAGCGGGTTGCGAAAACTCCGGCTGAGCACCCCCAGCCCGCGGGCACCGTCATCCAGCCGCAGGCGCGGCGCTTTTGCCCAGTCCGCGGGTGGTCTTGTCCATGTGGCGCGGAACACTGCCTCCATGGTGGCGCGCAACGGCTCGACCTCCGTGCCTGGAGAGAGGCGCGCGATCAATTGCGTTCCCCACGACCGGTCTTCCGCCAGCCACTTGACGATGCTCCAGTTACCGCGCGAGGCGGCCTGGTGAATCGGCACGTAGACAGCCGTCGTATCGCCCGGAAACAGCCCGAAGAACGCCGGATCCAGCACGCCGACGATTACGTGCGGCTTGTGATTCACGATCAGGGTCTTGCCGATGGCATCGGGGTCCGAACCGAGTGCGCCGGTCCAGAACCGGTGGGAAAGGACGGCGGTAGCCGGAGCCGACGCCCGGTCGTCGTCATCCATCAGCAGACGGCCCAGGACAGAGCGAACCTGCAAAGTCACGAAAAAGTTGCCGCTCACCGGGCGCTCTTCCGATACCATGGCCCGTCCTTTGTAGCTAATGTTCACTCCAATCGGGTCGCTGTACGCGGCGATGGAAGCACGATCGGCCACGCTTTTTCGCAGAGCTTGAAATGCCGGGTACGCAAAGAAGTCGGCAACGTCCACGCCTCCGTCGTTGTACATTGTGCCGGAGCCTCCATCCGCCAACTCCCGCGGAAATCCATGCGCCTGCCACTGCACCAGGCGAAGTTGTTTGGCATTCGGAACGGGCAGGTTGCGCCACAGAATGACATCCATCAGGGAGGCAATCGCCGCGTTCGCGCCTATCCCGAGCGCGAGGGACAGAACGGCTGCGGCGGTAACAGCCGGGGCGCTGCGCATCATACGCAATCCGAAGACAATGTCTTGCCGGAAGCCGGCAAACCAGGCGAAACGCCGTTCGTCGCGGCACTGCTCCTTGACCTGGTCGGTGCCGCCGAATTCGCGGCGGGCCATGAGCAATGCTTCCCGGCGCGAATAGCCCTGACGTTCATACCCGGCTGCCAGGTGGTAGACATGGTGCGCGATTTCCTGCTCGAGTTCCGTTTCCACTCGCTTCCAGAAAGCCATCGCTATCTCCCTCAAGACTCCAGCACCATCGCCACGGCCCCCGCATAGCGGTGCCAGTCCGCCATCTCCTCCTCGAAGCGTTTCCTCCCCGCCGCTGTCAACGAGTACACCTTCGCCATGGGGCCGTTCCCGGACTCTTTCCATTCCGACCGCAGAAGTCCCTGGCGCTCCAGGCGATGCAGCGCCGGGTAGAGCGATCCCTGCTGCACCTGCAAAGTCTCCTTGGAGGTGATGAGAATCCGCTGCGCGATGCCGTAACCGTGCAGCGGCTGATGGGCCACGGTTTTGAGAATCAACAGGTCCAGCGTGCCTTGGAGAAGATCGGTCTTTTTGCTCGGCATCCTAACTATGATGATATTCGATCTAGGTAGATTGTCAATATAGCGTTGGCGTGTTCAGAGATACTGGACACGACAAGCCCGCTCGCGCCGTCTCCTGATAAGCTGTGCTGGGAGCAATTCATGATTCCAGCACCGCATACACGTCTGTCCCGGCGCCGCTTCCTGGGCGCCGCTGCCGCCGCACCCTTTCTCGGTAGATATCACCAACTCGTTGCGGCCGGGAAATACCGGGCCAAGATCCGAGATATCCAGACCATGGTGCTCGCCGGACCGCGCACCTATACCTTGGTCAAGGTGCTCTCCGACGATGGCGCATACGGCATCGGCGAGGCCTACGGCACGCCGGGAGTCGGCGTGAAAGAACAGATCCATGCGATCAAGCCGGGGCTGGTCGGCAAAGATCCCCTCGAAATCGACGCGCTCTATACCTTCCTCGACACGCATTCGAGGGACCTGGCGGGCTCCCGGACCGATGGCTCGGCGCACTCGCTCATGCGCGCCGCCAGCGGCATCGAGATGGCGCTCTGGGACCTGGCGGGGCGAATCCTCGGCGTTCCCACCACCACGCTTCTGGGCGGCAGGTTCCGCGACAAGGTGCGCGTTTATGATCACGCCGCCCCCCGCAACATGCTGGATAAAGCTTCCTGCCGGGAGTGGGCCGCGAAGGTGAAATCCGACCCCAGCGGCTTCACCGCCCACAAATTCGGCTTCCCGCACACCAACCCCGCGACGGATAAGGCCCGCGACCGCTCCAATCGCGTCCTCACCACCACCGAACTGGTCCAATTGCAACAGGGCTTCGAGAACTGCCGCGAAGCTTTGGGCTGGAGCCACGACATCATGGTCCACTGCCACTGGGAATACGATCTGCGAACCGCCATCCAGATCGCCGAGGCCATTCAGTCGATCCGCCCGCTATGGTTCGAGGATCCTCTGCAAGTGGAGTACTCCGAATCGTGGACGCGCCTCTGCGCCAGCGCCCACGTGCCCATCTGCACGGGCGAGAACCTGGCGCGCCGGCAGGGCTTCAAGGATTTCATCATCCACCAGGGATGCGACATCCTGCATCCCGACCTGCGCAACAGCGGCGGGTTTCTCGAAACCAAGCGCATCGCCGACATGGCCGATGTGTTCGGGCTGCCCATGGCGACCCACAACACCGGCAGCCAGCTCCATACCTGGGCCACCTGCCAGTGGGCCGGATCGATCCGAGATTTCCTCGCGTGCGAGACGGTCACCGGCCAGAGAACCTGGCTGGATCAGATGTTGCTGCTCGACGGGCCGTACATCCAGGACGGATTCGTGCGTGTGACGGAGAAGCCCGGGCTCGGCGTGGAGCTGAACCCGGACGTGGTCAAAGCGCATTTGGCCGAGGGGGAGCGGTGGTGGGGCTAGCAGAAGCGCGCTTTTGAATTTCGGCGATTGCGTTTTCCGCCGCGCGCCCCAGGTCGACCGTGGGCAGAAGACCGAAGCCGCGGCCTCGCGTCGAGAGCTTCTCGTGCTTGGCGGCGATGTCGCGCAGGCGCGGCACATCCGAGGCATCGCCCAAATCTCCGATCACCTGCATCGCCACCACCTTCGAAGCGACATCCGTTCCGTCCAAAAGCTCCCGGGCGGTTGCGAGCGCTCGCGCGTCGTGAAATTCCGCGGCCCGTTCCAAAGCCGCCAATCCGGCCATCCCGCCCTTGCGAGCCACCGCGAGAAGATACGGCACTACCGCGCGATCCTGGTATAGAGTGAGTCCCCGCACGGCGTTGGTCGCGACCAGGGCATTCGGATCGAGCGCGGCCTCGGCCAGCAGCGGAAGATATTCCGGCCGCGCGAGCGCCCCCAACTCCCGGGCGGCCACCGCGCGCACTTCCGCATCCTGACTTTGCAACGCCTCTTTCAATTCCTCCGCCGCTCCGGCTTCGCGCAGGTTTCGCGCGGCGCAGGCCCGAACTACTTCGTCAGAAAGCATCCGCCGCATAGCCGCCAGCACCTCCGGCGACCGGTCGCCCCGCAGCGCGACACACGCATCATTGCGCTGCGTGGCCGTCAGCTTGGAATCGAGCAGGCGGCTCAGCCGCTCCTCTCCGGCAAACAAGGCGGTACACACCAGCAGCAGCCAGGCGGATCTCATCGGCTCACCTCCTCTAGCGCGGCGCTCGCAATCGGCGCCTGCCGCAGGTCGAAATTGGCATTCAGGCTGCGCATCCGCTCCAGATGCTTGCGAGCCTCCGCCTTGTTGCCCAACGCCAGCTCAATCATGCCGGCGTGGTAGAAAAACATCGGCTCCGGAGTCCCCAACTCCAGCGCGGTCCGGCTGGCCTTGGCGGCCTCTTCATAACGCTTGTTCTTGTACAGTGCCCACGCCAGCACGTCGTAGGTATAGAGATCCCGCCGCACGTCCAGCTCGGCTCGCGCCAGTTGCAGCGCCCGCTCAAGCCGCCGGTCATGATCGGCGAGCGCCAACGCCAAATTCCGGTTGGCGGTCTGGCGATTGGCCTCCTCCATCTTGTCCAGCACGTCCAGCATGGCAGCCTGCTGGCGCGCCTTCCCGGCGGCGCCGGCCGCCTGGTAGAGATCTTCGAGCGCGGCGATATATTGCGGCAGAGGCACCGCGTTCTTCGCCTTCTCGAAATTCTCGATCGCCAACTGCCGCTTTCCCTGCGCGGCGTAGACCTGGCCCAGACCCGCATAGCCCGGGTGGTAGTTCGGGAACACACGCAGTGCCGCCGTGTACGCGCGCTCCGCCTCCTCCAGGCGGCCCGTCTTGAAGTACAGATTTCCCAGATCGGCCAGGCACCACGCTGTATTTTCGGCCGACGTGCTGCCCGCG
>CAZMRK010000037.1:0-4796 GCA_964568355.1 uncultured Solibacteraceae bacterium
GGATATTCGCGCTCGAGGGACGCGCCGATCGTTCTAAGCTCCGCCTCTGCCGACTCCCGCGACGAGCCCTCGCGCAAACGCCCCTTAACCACCCACTCATGACGCCCACGATCTTCGAGCGGATCCGCAGGCGCGGCAGCCAGGCGTTGGGAGACGCCGAGGGGAATGAAAATGCTTGGCCGGACGAAGCGGTCCAGGCCGGTGAAAGACTCCGGAATGATGCCGATGATGATGCACTCAAGCCCGTTGAGCCGCAGGCTCCTGCCGATGACTGCCGGATCGGCCGAGTACTGCTGCTGCCAGAAATCGTGGCTGATGAGGGCTACGGCGCGGCCCGGCGAGTTGGCTTCGTTGCGCAGAAATGCGCGTCCCGCCGAAGGCACGACACCGGTAACTTCAAAGAAATTGTCGCTTACCAAGACTACGAACCGAATCTGCGCCGGGATGGTGGGATCGGTGGCGGCGGCTAGTGTCGTGAGGCGATACGCCGCCAAGCCGGTGAAGGAGCGGCTCATCGCACGCAGGTCGCGGTAATCCGGGAAAGACATGCCCTCCAGCGGGCTGTCCGGCGTCGCATTGGTGACGTCTACCATTGCCGAGGGATCCGGCACCGGCAGAGGACGCAGGAGCAGAGCATCGGCGAAGCTGAAGATGGCGCTATTGGCCCCGATGGCAAGGGCCAGGGAAAGCACGGCGGCCGCGACAAACGCCGGCTGGCCGCGGAGGGCGCGGAACGCATAGCGGATATCCGCAACGATGCTATCGAGCCATGTCCAGCCCCAAGCTGCCCGGACGTTCTCCAAGGCCAGCGTGAGGTTGCCGAGTTCCCTGCCGCCGGCAATTGCGGTGAGCGATTCCAGTTCCTCGCGCATCTCGCGCTCCTGCCGGCTGCGCCACGCCGGCGAGAGGCTTTTCACCCGGTCCCAGTTCATTTATCCCTTCACCTCCGGCATCGGCCCCATGACGCGTCCGACCGCGCTGACGAAGTCGGCCCACCTGGAGTGTTCCCGCGCCAGGTGCTTCCGCCCTGCGGCGGTAAGCCGGTAATACCTGGCGCGGCGATTCCGCTCGGAGGTTTCCCACGAAGACGCGACCCAGCCCTTCGCTTCCAGACGCTTCAGGGCAGGGTAGAGCGAGCCGAATTCAATCTGGAGCGCCTCGTTGGAAGTGCTGTGAATGGCCTTGGCGATTCCGTAACCATGCAGGGGGCCTGCCAGAAGCGTCCGGAGCACCAGCATGTCCAGCGTTCCTTGCAGCAGGTCCATATGGAGGGATTCTATATGAAGGCAATCTTTATGTCAAAGAGAATTTTGGGCTGAAAAGCAATCAGCGATCAGCAGGACAAAGCTGATCGCCGATCGCTGAGCGCTTCTTTTCGCTGCTATCTAGACCTTGACGGACTCGCCGAGTTTGGCGAACCAGGGAGTGGCCGAGCGGATGGCGTCGTTGACGGCATTGATATTTTTCACGCCTTCTTTCGACAGCCAGTCTTCGAGCGCCTGCACTCCATGCTTGGCATAGACCGGGATGCCTTCCTTCCAGGTGGCGCGGCCGCACAGCACGCCGGAGAAATCCGTACCGGCTTCCGCCGCCATGCGCAGGGATTCGGTGAACTGCGCGTTGCTGACGCCGGCGCTCAGGTAGATGAAAGGCTTGGTGGCCACGGCAGCGGCCGCTTTGAAGTGCTCCTGGGCTTCCTTGTAGGAATACGCTTTCTGGCCTTTAAAGACGCTGCTGCCTTCGACGAACTCGGCATTCACCGGTACTTCCACCTTCAATACGTCGACATAGTATTGCGGCTTGGTGAATTCCGCCATGCTGGCTTTGACTACTTCCGGTTTGATCTTGGCGAACTCGAAGCCCTTCTCATCGCCGCCGTTGGGATCGTAGCCGACGAATTCGAGAAAGAACGGAATCTGGTAGGAGAGGCACTCGGCGCCGATGCGCTCGATGAAGGCGTGCTTGATGTCGTTGATTTTGGGATCCTCGAACGGCGTGTAGTAAATGAGGATTTTCACGGCATCGGCGCCCCAGTCCGCGATGCGCTTAACGGAAACGTGGGGCAGCAGGTCCGGCAGCCGGCCGGGCTGCGTGTTGTCGTATCCGCTCAGCTCATAGGCCAGCAGGAGACCGGCGTTGCTGCTGCGCGCCTTGGCGGCGTCGAGGCCGAACTCCGGATCGAGCAGAATGGCGCTGGCGTGCGGGGTGAGCACCTTGGTGACGGCGGTTTTGAACTCGCTCATCATGTCAAAGGTGATCGCCTTCTTGTCTACGCCGCGAGCCACTGCAAGTGATTTCTGGAGGCTGCCGCGCTGATCCATAGCGGCTGCCGCAATGATGCCGGCGCTATTGGCGAGCGCCTTCAAGTGTTTGATCTTACCTTCGGATAAACTCATAAATTGCTCCTGTTGGCCGAATGCCGAAACGATCTTGACCACGCGATTCCGAACGGGCCGCGGCGAAATCAACTTGAACTTTTATTATGCCACGGAACCCGACCGGCAGGTCCATTTTTGGAGCCTCCGGAAGTAGGTGAGGGCGCGCGCGACATCCCGCAAAATCTGCGCTTTCAGCAACTCCGGAGTGTCGAAGCGGCGCTCCTCGCGGAGGCGCCAGAGAAACTCGACACGAATGCGCGCGGGGGTTGCGCCGGTGAGCGGATCGAGCAGGAAGGTTTCCACCGAGATGGACGCGTCGCCGCCGAAGGTGGGCCGGTTTCCGACATTGGTCACCGAACGCCACTGACGTCCGCCGGCATCTTGCGTGCGCGTGATATAGACTCCCCTGGCGGGCAGCACTTCGGATTCGGGAGCCAGATTCAGCGTGGGAACGGTCTGCTTCGATCCTATTCCGTGGCCGCTCACCACCTGGCCTTCGAGCGCATACGGATGCTCGAGCAGGCGGGCCACGGAGGCCACTTGCCCTTCAGCTACCAGGCGGCGGATGGCGCTGCTCGAAACCAGGCGCCCGCGAATCTCCACGGCCGGGACGACCTCTGTCACGAAACCGTAACGCCGCCCCAGATCCACCAGCATTTGTGTGTTGCCGGCCTGTCCATACCCGAAGCGGAAGTTTTCGCCTACCAGCTCGGCGCGGACCAGCAGTTTGCGTACCTGGATGCCGGCGACGAACTCCTCGGGCGAGAGTTGCGAGATTTCGGGAGTAAACGGCAGAATCAACGCCTGCTCGATGCCCTCCTGGCCCGCCAGCAGGCAGCGGCGCTCGGGCGAGGTCATCAGCAGGGGGGCGCGCGCGGGAGCCACGATGCGCGTGGGATGGGGATGAAAGGTGAGCAAGGACGCCTTCCAGCCGTGCTGGCGCGCGACATCGCGGACGCGGCGCAGGATGCGGCGGTGGCCGGCGTGGACGCCGTCGAAGTTTCCGATTGTGACCGCCGACGGGCCGAAATCCTCCGGAACCTCTGCCAGGCTGCGGTAGATCCGGATTCCGGCGCTCATCCAACCGGCTCCTCCACGAAGACTTCCATCCCGTCATACGCCAGGCGGATCTGCGGCGGCAGCCGCTCTTCCGTCCGGGCATGAGGCAGATCGTGGCAGATGTGGGTAAAGAACGCCCGCTGGGGCTGAAGTTGTTCGACGGTCCGGGTGGAGTGATCGACGGTAGAGTGCGTGGGATGCGGCTTGCGCCGGAGAGCATCCAGAAAGATCACGTCCAAGCCGCGCAGTTGCTCTAAGGAGGCTTCGGGCACTTCGCTGTGGTCGGTGAGGTAGGCGGAGCGGCCGAAACGGAAGCCATAGATGCTCTGCTGTCCATGCAGGACGGGGACCGGCAGGAAGTTCAAGCCGAACAGGTCTACCGGCTTGCCGGTCAGCACGTGCGGTTCCAGCTTGGGGACGCTGGAAGGTTTTTCCAGGCCATCGAAGATGTATCCGAAACAGCGATGGATGGCGGACATGGTATCCGCGGCGGCGTAGATGGGGATGCGGCCGCGCTGCCGGAAGTTGAAGGGCCGCACGTCATCGAGCCCCATAATGTGGTCGGCGTGGGCGTGGGTGAACAGCACGGCGTCCAGGTGATCGATGCGCGCGCGCAATGCCTGGGTGCGGAAGTCCGGTGTGGTATCGATCAGAACATTGTGTCCGTCATAGCTGACGAGAACCGAGGGCCGCAGGCGATTGTCGCGCGGGTCCGGTGAAGTACAGACGTCGCAATCGCAGCCGATGACGGGTACGCCTACACTGGTGCCCGAGCCCAACACGGTGATCTTCACCGGGTTCACCGGCATCTAGCTCTGCTGGCCTTCTGCGGCGCTGGCCTCTTGATTGGGTCCCGATGCGCTGGCCGGGGCCGCGGTCTGCTGTTCACTCACAGCCTGTACGTAACGGAAGCGTAATTCGGTCAGCGAGTTTTCGAGCGTGCGCTGTTCTTCGAGAGTCAGATTTCCTTTGGTCTTCTGCTGCAGCATGGCCAGGATGTCGATGTGATGACGGGACATTTCCAGATCCGGCTTGGGAGCGTCCTTCTCCTCGCCGAAGTGCATCATGCCGAGACTGAGTTGCGCCTGGAAGACCAGGGACCGGATCAGGAACTCGAAGGTCGCCGGAGGTAGCGGGTATGGCCGGGAATCCTCTTGTGCTTTCGGGGTCTCTACTTCGCTCATCTCGTCCGTATTTTACAACGGATGAGGCCGCCGGCAGCCCGCGGGGTGAAATCGTACATCTGTGCTAAATTATTAATTCTAGGCTTTCTTCTCTAGAACATCCCTTCGATGACCCCGCATTCTGCCGGAGAGAAATTTCAGACGTTGGTGGAGATGATGGCCAGGCTTCGCGCCC
>CAZMRK010000038.1:0-5097 GCA_964568355.1 uncultured Solibacteraceae bacterium
ACCGGAGAAACCGGGAGACACGGGGAGCAAATACCAGACAGCGACAGTCCCCAAGGGACTACCTGAGCATACCGGGGAAAGCGATGTCCCACAATAAACAAAAGCGACTATGCGCCGCACCTATCGGAGTTCGAGCCCGCAGGTGTAGAATATGCAGCATGTTACGCAGAGACTTCCTTTCCGCGGGACTTTTTCTCGGCTCCGGACTGACCAGCTATTCGCAGGCGCGCGCCGCCACCAGCGACAAGCTGGGAATTCCGGGACCCTATCCGGGCCGCGTGGTGGCGGTGGAACACCCTGGATCGATCGTTTCCGGCATCTATCAGGCCAAACCGGTCGAAGACATGATGGACAAGGGAATGCGCGAGTTGACCGGCGCGCCCCACTGGGTGGATGCGTGGAGGGTCTTTGCGGAGCCGGGCGATGTGGTGGGTATCAAAGTCAGCCCGGTAGGCGGCAAGAAGCTCTGTTCCGACGCCACAGTGCTGAACCGGGTGATCGACGGCTTGCAGCAGGCCGGCGTGCGTCCGCGCGATATCGTGGTATTTAACCGCTATCGCGACGAAATGCTGGCGTGCGGCTTCCAGAAATGGATTCCGCCAGGGGTGCGGATTACCTGGGCGGTCCCGAGATATGAGGAGGTCCAGTTGGGGATGGACGGCTACGATCCGGACGTCTACATGGACATGGCGCTGATCAAGCCGGGCCAGGATATCAAGGACGATCATTTCCGCAGATCCTACGCCGTGCAAATCTTGACTAAGCAGATCAACAAGATGATCAACCTGCCGGTGCTCAAGCATCACCAGTCGGCCGGGGTGACGATCGCACTCAAGAACATGTCGCACGGGCTGGTGAACAACGTCAATCGCAGCCACTCCACGCCGACCTTGAACGCCTGCGGCATGTTCATTCCCGCAGTGGTCAATCTTCCGGTGATCCGGCAGAAGGCGATCCTGCATATCTGCGATGGCGTGAAGGCTTCGTACCATGGCGGGCCGGGCGGCAATCCGAAATACATCTGGGAACACAAGACGATGTATTTCGCGACCGATCCGGTGGCGATGGACAAGATCGGATTGAAGGCGGTCGATGCCAAGCGAGTGGAAAGCGGCATGACCACCATAGCCCTTTCCAAGCCGGACAAGGACAGTCATTTTCTGAACTGCCAGGTGGAACATATCGAAATCGCGGGCGCGCTGGGGTTGGGCGAGTTCGACGATAAGAAGATTGACGTCAAGAGCTTCCGGCTAGCCTGAAGTTGCTCCCGCCGGTCCGGCTGCGGTATCCTGGAAGTCTCGAATTTTGTGTAAGGATCAGAATTAGTTTCGATGGCAAATACTTTTTCCGCAATCAAGCGGGTGCGACAGGATGAACGGCGGACGGCTTATAACCGGCAGAGCAAGACCCGGCTGCGCCATCAGATTCGCGCTATGCGGCGGGTGATTGCGTCCAAGGACGCCAATGCCGCGCTGGGGCTGCTGTCCAAGACGTTTTCGATTATCGACCGCTCCGCCAAGATCGGCATCATCAAAAAGAACACCGCCGCCCGTTACAAGTCCAAGCTGCACCTGCGGGTGAAAGCTCTGCAGACTGCATAGGGCGCTAAGCGGTCACTCGTAGAATAAACTTTTCCACCACGATCCGGTCATCCGGCCGGGCATCGCGCAGCCCTCTATCTGCTTCAAAAGTCGAGAGAACGGCTCGTTCCAGTTGTTCCTTGGAAAAGCGGGCTACGGTCTGATAAACCTGTTCCGCGCGCGACTGCCACATGGCCACGCCCATGCGGCTGAAGTGCCCCTGCACCTGCTGCGGGCTGCGCAATCCCGCTTCTTTCGCTACCAGGGCCATGCGGAACTGGGTGGAGAGGAAGGCCAGCGCCAGGGGCAGGTACTCCCCTTCTCTCGTCAAGGTGTCAAGAATTTCCAGGGAGCGCACGCGGTCGCGCCGTCCCAGGGCTGCGACCAACGCAAAGATGGTGCTGGTGCGGGCATCCGGAACCAGGGCGGCGATGTCGTCCACGGTGACGCTGCGAGTTCCGTGAGCGAACAGGGTCATCTTTTCGATCTCCACGGCAATGCGCTGCAAGTCTCCGCCTAAGGCTTCTACCAGCAGTTCCAGGGCAGCTGGGTCGATGGCCAGGCTCGCGCGGCGAACCATCGCCTGCGCTTCGGACCGGGCTTCATCAACAGAGGGACGCTTCAACTCGACCGCCTCCGTAACGGCGGCGTAGAACTTGCGCACGCGGTCCAGCTTCTTTTTGTCTTCGCCTTCGAAATCGTAGCGGGTGGCTTCGAAGACCAGGACCACATCTGGAGAGGGATCCCGCAGGTAAGCGGCCAGCAGATCCGCGGAAGCCGGCGTAGAGGGACCTTCTTCGCCCTCCTCGTCTTCAGCCGCGCGGCCGCGCGGCAGGGCCGCTTCCGCGTGGGAGACCAGAATCAGGCGCCGGGCGGCGAACAGCGACAGGGCGCGGGCGTCATCGATGACTTCGGCCAGGGCGTTCTCTTGCAGGTCGTAGCGCGTGATACCTTCCTCGCGGCTGGTTTCTCCCAGGGTGGCGCGCGTGAGAGCCTCCCGCAGGCGGCGCAGTTCGTAGGCTTCCGTTCCCAGGAGAAGGTAAGCTGGAGCGAGTTCCTGACGCTTGAGCCGGGCTAGCAGTTGAGCGGGAGTCATGCGGGGTTCAGAAATTCTCCAGAATCGCGCTGACCGCGTAGCGAGCGACGTCCTGGCTCAGGCGGGTCAAGGCGGCATCGCTTTCATCGAAATACTTGGTAGGGTCGACGCTGATCTCGTAGCGCTCCCGGACATCCAGGCGGGGACGGTTGAACAGCAGCTTTCCCGTGGAGCGCTCGGTGAGGCTCATTTGCAGTGTGACGATGACCTGGATGCCGGTGGCGCGCGACGAAACGGGATCGAAGACCGCCGGGTAGGAGGCGAAATTCAGGACTGCTCCGGAAAGGACGGCATCGGCCTGATTGGGATCCGCGATGATCTGGTAGCGAGTGCGCGAGATGAATTCGCGGGTGAGATCGGCGGGCAGCCGCTCGGCCAGCTTATAGCGCGTGGTGATATTCGCGAAGGACGGAATGGCGATGACCTTGACCTGTTTGGGCAACAGGTTGGCTTTTCCGGAGACGTGATAGCCGCAGCCGGTAGCGGCGGCCAGGAGTACGAGCAGGGGCCCCAGGTTCTTCATAGCAGTTGCCGAGCTACGGCGACCGCGTTGTCCGCCGTCAGGCGGAGATTATCGGCCACCATCCAAATCCAGCAGGCCTGCGGCGCGTTGCGGTCGAGCGCGACGGCGCCGACCGCAATCTCGCCCTGGCCGGCGATTCCCACGTTGTGCGGAGGATCGAGCTCGCTGCCGCGCACATCCATGCCCGCGCTCTGGAGCCGCGATTCCAGAGCTTCCGTGCCGGGATTGTCTTCGAACTCCACCCAAACCGAAAAGCTGTAGCCGTGAAAGACAGGCGCCTGGATGAGCCGCAGCGAGGGCATGGGCGGGCAAGCGCCGGGGACAAACGACAGCAGCGTCGCCAGGTCCCGTTCGATCCGCAATTCCACCTGCTCGAGCGATACCGGCGCATCCTCGCCATAGCGCGCCAGCAGGTTGAAGCTGAGCTGTTCGGCGAAGATCTCTTTCGGCATGCTCTTGAAAGAGAGCAGGCCCACGGTTTGACGCTGCAACTCATCGATGCCCCGGGAGCCGCGCTCGCTAGCCGGCTCAAAGACGTGTACCAGAGAGCGCCGGACCGGATATTGCGCCTGGAAAGATTCGAAAAGAGCGGCGATGGCTACCGAGGCGGGGTGTGCGATGACATGCACGGCATCCCTGGGAACGGCGTACCCCGGAGGCTCCAGGCGCGGAGCGCGCAGGCGGGCGCGGGGATTGTCTTCGACGGCGTGGGTCAGGTCGATCAGGTGCGCGCCTATGCCCAGATCGAGGGCGCGGTGCGCGGACTCGGGAGATCCGGCCAGGAAAACCGCCGCGGCGTCCTGCAGGTTTTCGACATTCAGTCCCCACACCAGGGCCGGTTCGCCGGCCGATTCGGTGAGCTTGCCGGATTCGCTCTCATCTTCAGCGATGAGCTTCAAGTCGAAGGGGAGGTCGCTTGCGGCGACTAGTTCTCGAACTTCGCGGCCAATCAGGGTTTCGCTGCCGACGACGGCCAGTTTGGGGGCCTCAGCCAATTTGATCCTCCGGGATGGGCGTATGAGCCGGGCGGCGTAGATGGCGCCGCAGAATGCCGCCGACGCGGATGGCGATCCCACTGCCCACGTATGTAATCGCCATGGCGAGCAACACCGGCTGCGAATAATTCCAGATCAGGTAGATGAGGCCGCCGGCCAGGATGATGCTGAGCGGGCTCAGGGGCCGGATCAGGCTGATACCTTTGAAGCTGTAGTAGCGCCAGGTGCTCACCATGAGGAATCCCAGCAGGACCAGCAGGCAAAGCCAGGCCACGGCCCATGGCCAATACCAGAGCGGCTGTGAGTTGGCGGCATAGACGACGGCGGCCACCATGCCGGCGGCGGCGGGAATCGGCAGGCCGACGAAGTACTTGCGATCGGGGCGGCCGGGATTCTTGGGAATCGGGTTCTTCTGCACGTTAAAGCGGGCCAGCCGCACCGCACCGCAGAGGAGAAAGAGGAAAGCGGCGAAATATCCGGCCTGGAACAACTGGTGGCGGAAAAGCGGGCTCAGGCTTGGATCGAGGAACTGCACGCCCCAGGCGAAGGCCAGCACGGCGGGGGCAATCCCGAAGCTGATGACATCGGCGAGCGAATCCATCTCGCGGCCGAAGGCGCTGACGGTATTGGTCAGGCGCGCGATCCGCCCGTCAAGTCCGTCGAGCAGGACGGCGATGCCGATGGCTTTCGCGGCGATCTCAAATTGGGCATCGGCACCGGCGCCGCCGCCGGCAGCGAGAATCGCGGCGCGGAACGAGCGCAGGATGGCGAGATAACCCAGGAAGATATTGCCCGCAGTGAACAGAGTCGGGAGGGCATAGGCAACTCTCCGGGGACGCCGTTCCGGAGAGTTGGGATCGGTCAGGCGGTTCTTCAGATCCAGTCGATTCATACCGTTCGTCT
>CAZMRK010000039.1:0-5864 GCA_964568355.1 uncultured Solibacteraceae bacterium
CTTCTGCGTGTGAAGCCCCGTCGACCTCGCATAATTTCCCTAGTATAACGATGTGGTAGAAAGGTTCCGATGCCCCTGGATTTTACCGGAAAACTAGCCGTTGTGACAGGCGGAGCGAACGGAATCGGTTTCGCCACCGCGAAGATATTGGCCGCTGGAGGCGCCAAGGTCTGGCTGTTCGACCTGGAGCGCGAGCGTCCTGCCGAGATGGCCGCCCAACTGGGCGGCAAAGGATGCGTGGTGGATGTGACGGATCGCGCTTCGCTGGAGGCGGCATTCTCGGCTTCCGGCCCCCCGGACATCGTGGTAGCCAACGCCGGCATCGGCATCGAAGCGGAGTTGAACGAGATCAGCCGCGAGATCTGGGATCGTACCATTGCGGTCAATCTGACGGGCGTCTTCCAAACCGTACAAACCGCCGCAGCCCTCATGAAACCGCGCCGGCGTGGCTCCATCGTCATTACGGCATCCACCAATTCCTACGACGGCGAAGCGAGGCTGACCGCCTATAACGCCAGTAAGGCGGGCGTGCTGGGCATTCTGCATACCGCGGCAAACGAGTTGGGCCCCTATGGGATTCGGATCAACGCCGTCTGCCCCGGGCTGATCCGGACGCGCCTCACCGAGCGGCATTTCTCCACTCCGGAGGTGCTGCGGGACTATTTCCGTCACATCCCCCTGGGGCGCGGCGGCGAACCGGAAGAGGTAGGCCAGACCAGCGCGTTCCTAGCCTCGGACCTCGCTTCCTACATCACCGGCGCGGCTCTGTTCGTCGATGGCGGACAGATGGCGACCAAGTTCGGCGTCTGGAACGAAGATGCGGCCGTTTTTTCCGGCGGCCAATGGCGCTTGAAATAGCGGAATACCAGCATCATCTCTGATTCGAGGCCATGCCAGAGGCCCATTCATGCAGCTTCAGTACCAACCCGCCTCGGTGTAGATAACGGCAGTGTCAGCGAGATCCGCTGATACGGGACTCGCGGAGCGATAGCTCCCCGCGCCCCCCGGACGAGATGCACGAAGCCGTAGCGCTCCATGGTCTTTAGCGTTCGGGACAGGTTCGATTTTTTTCGCCCAGTCAGTTCTGCCAGTTGCGCAAGCGATTGGGGCGCAGACTCGGCGATGGTCGCAAGCAGAGCACGGTTGCGGTCGGACAGGACCCTGGCAAAGCTCTCAGCCGATGTGAACCATACTTTCGGCTCATCTGCCGCCGGCCGGTACTCGCCTCGAGCGATCGCAATCGTCCGGCTTTTCATCTGCTCGTAACTGGCAATCCCCACGCGCAGCGTCTTCACTAGAGGACCCCCTTCTCTTTTAAGAGTTTATCCACCTCAGTCCAAAAATCCACCAGAAGGGTGGCCGCGTCTTTGAACCGATAAGGTCGAACGGTCTCCAATACCTGGCCGTCAAGATCCAGCAGCACGTCTGTGCTGGGATCCCGAGCATGGCCCTTCATCGATTCAAGGTTATCATCTATTGATAGCTGTTGCAGCAACGAAAAACAACGGCGTGACAAGGCCGCACCGGCCGTCGCTGACGTCGCAGAACGGCGGCCAGCCCGTCGCGGTCCAGTGAGGACGGCTCTTCGAAGAGCGTTCCTACCACGCCCAGGCGGTACGCTCGCCGTAAGGATCGGCCCCCGCTTCAAGGACGCCGTCCGGATTCAGCCGGATCAGTACCGGGGCAGCACCGCTGGCCCACCGCGAGCGATTCTCCACGCGATGTTTTCGCTCGGCCAACTCACCCACCACGGACGAGCGGATGCGCTCGTCGAGCAGCAGATCGCCAGGATACATCGCATGGTTGTCAAAGCTGGAGACAAGGTGCCGCGTCTGAAAGCGCGGCGCTTCAATGGCGCTCTCGGCATCCATCCGAAACTCGATGACGTTCAGCAGGACTTGCAGCAGCGACTGGTCCTGATTGTCGCCGCCGGGCGTGGAGAGCGCCAGATAGGCCTTCCCGTGGAGCGTGACCAGGGTCGGGCTGAGCGTGACCCTGGGCCGCTTGCCTCCCGCCAGTTCGTTGGGATGGCCCGGCACCAGCAGGAAGCTCTGCGCCCGCGTGGTCAGCGGGATGCCCGTATCGCCGGCGATCACCGACGGTAACCAGGCTCCCGAAGGGGTGACGGCAAACACGATCCCGTCTTTGTCGATGGCATCCACGCAGGTGGTATCGCGCGCCATCAGCGAATCATCCACGGGAAAACGCGTCATCTCCGATTCGGAGGGGTGCAACGGCGGATGCGGCCCGATGCGGCCCGGGCGGAATGTGAGCGACGCCTGCTGCCCGATCAGTTTGCGGCGCTCGGTGGCATATTCCTTGGAGAGCAGCCTCTCGGCCGGAACCTGGGCGAACTTAGGATCGCCGTAGTAAGTGTCGCGATCGGCATAGGCCAGCTTGAGCGCCTCCACCAGCGTGTGGATATAGGCGGCGGAGTTCCAGCGCATAGAGCGCAGGTCAAAACCCTCCAGAATGTTGAGTGCTTCGAGCATGGAGGGCCCCTGCGTGACGAAGCCCGGCTTATAGACCTGGTAGTCGCGATAGGTGACAGTGACCGCGTCTTCCGGCTGCACCCGGAACGCCGCCATGTCTTCGTAGCGCAGCAGGCCGTGATGTTCGCGGCTGAAGGCATCGATCCGGCGGGCGATGTCGCCGCGATAGAAGGCGTCGCGAACCGCGTCGATCGCCGCCACGCGGCTCACTCCGGACGCCAGGGCGTGCTTCTCCGCCTCCACCAGAGAGCGCAGCGTGCGCGCGAGGTCGGGCTGGCGAAAGACTTCGCCGATCGCGGGAGGCCGTCCGTCCGGCAGGAAAACGTGGCGCGAAGAGGGCCAAAGCTGGAAGAAGCGGCGGCTGCGCTCGATGGCGCTGACGCGGGTTTCATCCAGGGGCACGCCGTCGGCTAGCTCGATCGCCGGTTCCACCACCTGCGCGAAGGACTTCGTGCCGTACTCGCGCAACGTCACCAGTGCGGCGTCCATCATGCCGGGCACCAGGGCGGGCATCAGGCCGGCCACCGGCACCATCCCTTTCAGGCCGCCGCGCTCCGGCGGATAAAGGATTTCGCCGGGCACCAGCGGCCGATGGCGGAAAAACTCGGCAGTGGCCGCCTTGGGCATGGTGCCGACCCCGATGATGGAGTGCACCTTCCCGTCCTTCGTCCGCACCAGGATGGGAGCCTCGCCCCCCAGCCCCAGGTGGGAAAACTCGAAGACCGCGGCCGCCAGGGTGGTGGCGATTCCGGCATCCACGGCGTTGCCGCCCTGATGATACAGGCGGGCGCCAGCCTCCACGGCGGGCTCGCTTCCGCCCGCAATGGCCCCGCGTACCCCGCGCCAGGACTGCCGCAACGGCCGTTCGTATCGTTGCGCACAGGCCACTACCGTCAAGACGATCAGCAGTATCCCGCTCTTGCGTAACATAGCGATCCTCTTATTCTACGCCCCTTCGTTATAATGACCATCTGTTAATAGAGCTTTCCGCAAAAATCGAAAGCCGGACGCGACTATGGCCAAATGCCGACATCCGCATAGTAACTTGCGCTGGTTTCTCCCGGTTTCGCTCGCCGTTCTGGCGGCCTCGGCCGCGTCCACGGCGGGCGACGGCCAACGCTGGTGGTCCTACGTAAAATACCTCGCCGACGACCAATTGGAAGGACGCAACACCGGCAGCGCAGGTCACCGCAAAGCCGCCGCTTACGTTGCCGGGGAGTTCGAACGGGCGGGTCTCAAGGCCGCTGGCACCAGCGGCTACTTGCAGCCGGTGCGTTTCCACACCCGCCGCGTGGAAGAGAAGGGATCCTCCCTCGAACTCGTGCGGAAGGGGAGCGTGGAACGCATCACCTGGGGCGAGGATGCGTTCGTATCGGCACGCGTCGACCCTGCGCCGACGTTGGAGGCCGGACTGGTGTTCGCCGGCTATGGCCTCTCGGTTCCCGAGATGCACTACGACGACCTTGCCGGCCTGAACCTGAAGGGCAAGGTAGCCGTCTATCTCGCCGGCAGCCCATCGAACATCTCCGGTCCGCTGCGGGCCCATCACCAGTCGGCCGCCGAACGCGGACGCGCCATGGAACACGCCGGGGTAATCGGCACCATCTCGATTCCCGATCCGCATCACATGGATATTCCCTGGTCCCGCATGGCGCTTTCGCGCTTCCAGCTTTCCATGAGCCTGGTCGATGCCGGTCCCGATGATGGCGACCACGGGCAGCGGCTGTCCGCCCTCTGGAATCCGGCCCATGCCGATCGGCTGCTGGCCGGCAGTGGGCACAACCTCGCCGAGCTTCTGGCACTGGCCGACGCCGGCAAGCCCCTGCCCCGCTTCCCGCTCGCCGTCTCCCTGCGGTCGCGGATCGAGGTGCAGCGCTCTCAGGTCGAATCGCCCAACGTCGTGGGCCTGCTCGAAGGCAGCGATCCGGTGCTGAAGAAGGAATACGTGCTGCTGTCAGCCCACCTGGATCACCTCGGGGTCGGCGAACCGATCCGCGGAGATCGCATTTACAACGGCGCCATGGACAACGCCGCCGGTGTCGCGACGCTTCTCGATATCGCCGCGGCGCTGCACGAATCGAAAGCCAGGCTGCGCCGATCGGTGCTCTTCGTGGCCGTGACCGGAGAGGAGAAAGGCTTGCTCGGCTCGCGGTACTTCGCCACGCATCCCACAGTCGAACCCAAAAGCATCGTCGCCGATCTGAACGTGGATATGTTCCTGCCGCTCTACCCGCTGAAGTATGTGACGGTGTACGGACTGGACGAATCCGATCTGGGCGACCGCATCCGCACCGTGGCGGGCAAGATCGGCGTGGAGGTGCAGGCCGATCCGGAGCCGCAGCGCAACGCCTTCATCCGCAGCGATCAATATAGTTTCATCCGCAACGGAGTGCCGGCGCTGACCTTCAAGGACGGCTTCCTGAAAGGCTCGCCCCAGGAGAAGATCTTTCGCGCCTGGCTCACGGAGCGATACCATGCGCCGTCGGATGATGTGCAGCAGCCCGTCGACCGCCAGGCCGCGGCAGATTTCAATCGCATGGTCCGCCTCCTGGCAGTGGAAGTCGCCAACCGCCCGGAACGTCCTCAGTGGAAGCAGAACAGCTTCTTTCGCCGCTTTGCGGAGAATGGCGTCGCCGCCGGAGCTGCTGCGCGGTGACACCACCCTTTTTCAGCCCATTGCTACACTGAACTCATGCCGCAAACATACGCTCCTCTTCGCCCACCCGCTCGTCTGCTGCTTGGGCCAGGTCCCAGCATGGTCGCGCCGCGGGTCTACCAGGCCCTGGCACAGCCCATCGTCGGGCACCTGGATCCGTACTTTTTCCAGGTGGCCGATGAAGTTCGCCAACTGCTGGGTTATGTCTTTTCGACCAGCAATACATTCAACCTGGCGGTTTCGGGGACGGGCAGTTCCGGCATGGAAACGGCGGTTTCCAACTTCGCCGAACCGGGACAGAAGTTCGCGGTTCTGGCCAACGGCTTCTTCTGCGATCGCATCTCCGAGATGGCGCGGCGGCAGGGGGCCCAGGTCGTCCGCCTGGAAAAGCCCTGGGGCCAGCTCTTCGAAGACCAAGAAGCGCGAGACTTCATCCGCCGCGAAAAGCCGCGTGTCGTAGCTTACGTCCAGGCCGAAACCTCTGCCGGCGCATACCAGTCCGGCAAGGCGATCTGCGAGGCGGCGCACGAAGTGGACGCCGTAGTCATTACCGATTGCGTCACGTCCTTGGGGGGAATGCCGGTGCTGGTGGACGAAACCGGTATCGACATCGCCTATAGCTGCACGCAGAAGGGCTTGAGCTGCCCGCCGGGCCTCGCGCCCATGACGGTCTCGCCGCGCGCGCTCGACCGCTTGAAGCAGCGCACTACCCCTGT
>CAZMRK010000040.1:0-6968 GCA_964568355.1 uncultured Solibacteraceae bacterium
CGGCATCTTATCTGCCATTTTTGTAACACAGTCGCACTCGTACTGTGACCGGATGATTTCGTTTGTCCGCTTGCTTACGCGCGCGGCTCGGTTCCGGCGCTGAACCACAAGCGGAAAGGAATAGATTTTGCGGTCAGAGCACTAGCTACTTTTTCTTTCCTCCGAACAGATTGTCCAGGAGCCCGGAGGCGGCCTTTCCCGCGTTTCCTTTCAACCGCTTTTGCGCCTCGGATTGCAGCAGGGTCTTGGCCCCCGTCTTGGCCATGCCCTGGACATCCGGCTTGAAGACCGGATTCGTCGCCGTGCCCTGAACAAAGAACGGCACGGCGGTCTGGCTCAAGGCGGCCATCCGCGTGGTCTGCACGGTCGCGTTCATTTTGAAGTCGAGGGCATTGGCGGGGCTCACCGTACCGGCGCCATTCAGTTCGCCGACGTCCTTGGCCACGAAGCGCAAGTCCTCCACCGTGGTTCCCGCAGGGCTGTTCTTCAGTTTCGCGCGCAGGGTCTCGATATCCGTATTCGGACCGCCTTTGATGCCGGCCAGCGTCTCGATCACCTGCATCTTGTTCCCCAAGTCGAAGTTGGCGAGCCGGGTGTTGTCGAGCGATAGCGAGCCGTCGGTCGCCAGCCGGTCCGCTGGTCCTTGGGAGGTGAACGCCGCGGTGGCCGTGCCCCCTTCGAGCCTCGACCCGTTCGGCAGCGCGATGCCCAGTGGCGGCAGCAGTTCGGCCAGTTCCGGCACGGGCATCTTCGTTCCCGCAAACTTCATATCGAGCACCATCGCCTCGCCGCGCTCCGCGTAGGTTCCGGTAAACGTCGCCGAGGCTGCCCCGACGTGCAGGACACCGCGCTGAAGCGAGCCCGCGTGTGTGCGCAGATCGTGCTGGGTGGCGAAGTCGAACTGCACCGGCTTGCGAGCGGGCGTGCCGTTCTTCGCCAGTTTCAACCCGTCGGCCTTCAGTTTGCCGTTCAGAGTCAGCCGGCCGCCGGATGAATTTCCGGTTGCCTGCAACTCGGCGGTGCCGGCGATATCGGGCGTGGCGCCGGCAAGCACAGTGGCCAGGTTGAGCCGCGCGACGTCCAGAGTGAAGGTGAGCGGCGTCAATGCTGTATCAGTCGTGTCGATGGGGCCCGCTTTCCCTCCCAACTTGATATCTCCTCCCTCGGCCACCTTGGCATCAAAGGAAAACTCGAACGGGCTGGCGGGAGCAAAATCCCGGACCTCGATATTCACCTTGTCCAGGACCAGCGCTTTCTGCCGTCCCGCAGTCTTGCCCATCGAAAAGCGGCCGTCTGAGATTTTGAACAGCTTGGCGCTGAGATCGAGGCCGCCCTTGCCGGACTGGTCCTGGGCAGGTGGAGGCGCCTGCGCGGACTTGCCGCCCAAACTGGAATAGTTCCATCGACCCGCAGGTGACTGCAAAAGCGCCACCTGGGGCTCGTCGATGGTCAGGCCCGTAACGTTGAGCTTGCGCGAGGTGATGAGCGGCCACAATTGCACGCTCAGTTTCAGTGACTTCGCCTGGAGGAATGGGGAGCTGCCGAAAGCCGGATCGTCGGCGATGGCGAGACTGTCCGCCGTCACGCCGCCGGCCAGGATAGACAATTTCAAGTCGCCAATCGTCACGCGTCTGCCGAGTGCGGCCGACAGTCTGGATTCCAGCATGGGCTTGAACTGATTGGCGCTGATAAGGAACGGAAGGCTCAGGAGGACCAGAACCAGCAGCGCCGCGGCAATTCCGATGATACGGAGGGTATGTCGCATAGGCATTTCCGAGAATCCAGCCGGAGGGAAGCTGGGGATGTTCCCCTCCGGGCCCTCGGATCCCATTTAGTATATCCCCGCCCTGTATCACCCCGGTGAATGCCGCGGGGCGAGGACCGGTCTTTTCCGGGGATGGCGTCAGATCTCGTCAATAGCTTTGGCGGCTGCGTGAATGGCCTCGGTGATCCTGCGGATCTGCTCCGGAGTTGTGCTCTCGCGAGATAGGCGCGCAGTCACTGCGCCGCGCAGATTCATGAAGGCCTTCATGATCTCCGGAGAGCGGCCGCGCTCAAAACCACGCCCTGCTTCCTCCAGGCGCTCAAACAGTTGTTCCACCCGGCGGCGGTTGGCCTGCAAGTATTCCATGCCCTCCGGGGTCACGGAATAGACCTTCTTGCTGTTCTCGGTGGTGGAGGTGGCGAGGCCCTCTTCCTCCAGCATGGTCAGGGTCGGATAAATGACGCCGGCGCTCGGCGTGTAGCCGCCCGCGAGGCGCTCCTCCATCGTTTTGATGAGCTGGTATCCGTAGCTGGGCCGCTCGGAGAGTAGTTTGAGGACCACCAGCTTTACATCGCCCGCATCGAACAGGCGCTCGCGCCCTCCACCAAATCCGCGGCCAAACCAGCCGGGGCCGCCATGCCGCCGTGCCCCTAGGCCGTGCCAGAACTCGTGTGCTCCTTCGCCGGACCGCCGTGAAAAGCCGCGCTCCGGATCCGAGCGCCACTCCTCACTTCGAAAAGTATGTTCCATCATGTTAACGTTTCTCCCTTCTTTTAAAACATATCGTAAGATATATCGTAAGTCAAGATATATCGTGAAAGATGTGCGACACGCGCGGAAGCGGCTAGAATCAAATAGATGCCGTCCGCCCAGTTCGTCCGTTGGGCCAAATTCCGGGTTCTGGCGCTGGTCGTCTCTTCGCTGACGATTCTCTCGGTCCTGCTCTCCCTGCTGGTCGGCGGACATCTGTTTCGTCCCAAAGCGGAAGTGCGGGTTTATGTTCCCGATGCCAGCGGGCTTGCGCCGCAGGCTCCGGTGCGATTGAACGGCATCGAGGTAGGTGCGATCGAGGCGGTGCGCTTCTCGGGATCGTCCGATCCCAACCGCGTGGTCGAAGTGGTGCTGCTGATCGAGCAGGATTTTCTGCGCGAGATCCCTCGCGATTCGGTTTCCGTATCCGCCGCCGACAACATGATGGGCGATCAGTATATCGACATCACCAAGGGAAAGAGCCGGGAGACCCTGCGGGCGGGTGAAGAACTGCGCTTTCAGCCCGCGCCTGACCTGATGAAGCAGATCGACATTACGCAGTTTGAGGCCAAACTCCGGGCCGTCGATCAATTGCTGGCCGATATGCAGGCGAACCGGAATCCGTTCGGCGTTTTTCTGAACAGCGACACGCTCTACCAGGATACGGTGGGCAAGGTGGCCGGTCTGGAGAAGGACATTCGTACGGCGCTCGCGGTGACAGGCGACCTGGGACAGTTGATCTATCGCGATACGGCCCATCGCGATTTGACGGCGCAACTGCGCCAGTTGGATGCGAAACTGGCGGAGTTCGAAGGCACACCTTTGCTCAACGACCCGGCACAATACGATCAGGCGCGAGGCAATATCGAAAAGGTGCGCCATTCCATCGAGGATCTGGAGCAAGGCCCCTGGCTGAAGGACGATTCCATGTATCAATCCTGGTCGAAAGGCGTAGCCTCGCTCGTGCGGGCCGTGGACGATCTCAACACCGGCCAGATGCTGGCGGACTCGCAGCCATACGAGAGCTGGAATGGCAGTCTGCGGGAGATGGAACACAGTATCCGCGATTTTCGAACCGATCCCCGAAAATATCTTCGTCTCAAGATTTTCTAGATGTGCTAAATTTTTAGCATGTCGGCTGGAAGGCTGCTTCTGCTGCTGTTGGTCTTGGGATCCGCAGGATGCGCGGTGCATCGGCCCTACCGCCTGGTGGAGCAGAGGGGGGCCGCTTTGCTCATTCCGCCCGACGTCCGGTCCGGGGCTGTGATCCGCCGCAGCTTTTCCATGGATGGCGTGGCGGAAGCCGCAGCCTGCCGCACGGAAGGGCAGGGCGTCGAGATCCGAGCGCGCAACCAGCGTCTGCGCATTACGGTGAGCCGGAACTGGCTGCAGGGGCGTCTGCCGGGATGGCTGAGTGCTTGGGCGGCCGAGCTGGAGACACGCGGCTGCGTGAGACCTGGAGCGGCGGACAGCCTCGCCGGGCGGATTGCCGAGGCGCTGCCCCTTCCGCCCAACGCAGCCTTTCATCTGCTGCACGTCAACGATCGGATGACCGGCCAGGTAGATCTCGGGCCGCAGACGCGCTTGCAGGTGGTCAGTCCGATCCTGCGGGAGGGTGCGCCTCCGGATGCCCCGCTGTTGACCACAAAGGAAACGAAGGGGAACGGCCAGGCGTTGACCCTGACCGTCGAGAGCAGCAGAAATCTCGCCGGATACGAGACCGCGTGGTACGCGGTGAAAGGCGGGAGCGGCGGGGGCGGACTTGTAATTGAGCCTCTCTTTGCCGAGAGGAACATCCAGGGCCGGAGCGAACGGCGCGCCGGGCCTGCCGTCGATTATTTTCGCTTTGGTCCGGCGCGGGGCGGCAGCCGCGGCTTCTACCGGTTGTTCTACAAAGCCGGCGAGACCGGATTCACGGCGCTGGCGATCGCCGCCTCCACTCGCGCCGAATTGGAGGATCGCACCAGGCTGGTGGAGACAGGCGCGGCTTCGTGCGGGAAGCCGGGCGAATCCTGGTGCACCGCTATTCCGAAGCGCGTGGCGGTGAATCCTTTTGTAGCCACGACCGTCAACGGGCGTGAGGTATTGGTGGCCTGGGGCGGCACGGTCTCGGGCGCGCTCCGCGAGGCCGGAGTGAAAGACGCGAACGCGGTCCTGCCGCGCCTGGCGGTCTCCCGCTGGTATGCGGGCCGGTTAGTTCCGGTCGAGTTCGATCCGGCGAAGCCCGCCATTCTCAGCCTGATTCTCAGCGGCGGGGAAACCATTACCTGGAAGTGAAGGAGCCGGACTTGCCATACTGGACATATGATCTGGATTGTGCTGTTTAGCGCGGGGATGCTCCTTTTGGGCGGAGTCGTGGCCGCGGGTCGGATGCCGATGGGGTTTCTCTCGAGCCTGGTGAACGACCTTCACCGTACGATCGGCATTACTACTCCGACGCCGAAGCAGGTGCGGATCGCCATCCTGATGTGGATTGTCTCCATGCTGATCATCGTGGACGGCATGTTTCTCCTCTTCCGCTACGTCTTTGTGCCCCGCGTTTAGCCGGCAAACGGACGAACCGAATCGCCCGCTCGAGCGCTAGCGGGAGAGTTCCTGAAGCAGGCGTTCGAGCGCGGCCGAGTCGGGTAGACTGCCCTGAGCCATGGCGGCATTGCCGCCTCCGCGCCCACCTTCACGCGCGAAGGCTGCCTTGAGCTGCTTGCCGGCATCGACGCCGCTATCGGGCGAGGCCGCCAGAAGCAGGGACGGCGGCTGCTCGACCGCGGCGAGAAAAACTGCCTTGGGCTGCGCGGTGAAACTTTGGGCGAGGCTGCGTAATTCCTCCAGGCTTCCGGCTGGCAGTCTGCGGACGACGCGCCGGATACCGGCGGCATCGGGTGTCGCCGCATCGTAGAGTTCGCGGCCCTGGTAGCGTGCAAGATCCGAGGCGAGTTTGCGCCGGAGGCGATCGCCGCTGCGCGCGGCCTCGAGTTGGGCGGCGACTAAGGCGGGTGTATCGTCCAGGGCGGCCGAGAAGCTCTGTGCGATGCGCGAGAGCGCGTCAAAATCGGCGCGGGCGCGGGCCACTGCCCGGCTGCCGCAGAGAAACTCCAGCCGCACCATATTGCGGATCTTTTCCTGCCGGCGGATGAGAATGGGGCCGATCTCGGCCGTGGAGCGGACATGAGTGCCGCCACATGCCGAGCGGTCCAGCCCGGTGATGGTCACCACGCGCAGCACGCCTTCGCGCTCGGAAGGCTTGCGCAGGGCGGCAGCCGTGACCGCGTCCTCGAAGGAAACGGTGATGGGGATGTTTTCGAAGACTGCCTGATTGGCTCGCTGTTCCGCCGCTACCAGGGTGGAGGGATCGACCGAGGAGACTTCCAGATCGATGGTGGAGAAATCCTGGCCCAGGTGGAAGCTGGCCGTGCTCAGTCCGAAAAATTCCAGAAGTACGGCGGAGAGCAGGTGCTGGCCGCTGTGCTGCTGCATGTGATCGAAGCGCCGCTGCCAGTCGATGGCGCAGTCGACCTCACCCGCCTTGACGGAAGATCCGGTGAGGTGTGCGATGCGATCGCCCTCGTCCACAACCTCCAGGACAGGCACCCCGGCGATGCTTCCGGTATCGTACGGCTGGCCGCCGGAGGTGGGATAGAAAGCGGTGCGGTTCAGGTAGATTTTTCGGCCATCCGAGGCGCAGTCCACCACCTGTGCCGGAAACTCCCGCAGATAGGAATCGTGATAATACAGCCGCTGGGTCATTGGACGAAACGTATGTACAGATATACCACCGGCAGGACGAAGAGCGTGCTGTCGACGCGATCGAGAAAGCCTCCATGCCCGGGTAGAATGGTGCCGCTGTCTTTGACGCCGGCGCCGCGCTTGATGGCGGATTCCGCCAGGTCGCCGAGCTGGCCGGCGATATTGGCCACGGCCGAGATCGCGATGGCTGCGGCGGCCGGCACCGAAGGAAGGAAACGGGCCAGATAGAAGACGCCGAACAGAACCGAGACCGCGACCGAAGCAATGGCTCCTTCCCAGGATTTTCCGGGGCTGATGCGCGGGGCCAGCTTGTGCCGCCCGAGCCGGCGGCCGACGTAGTAAGCTCCCGCGTCGCCGATCCAGCAGAGCACCAGGCCGAAGAGTAGCCAATAGGGACTGGCCCTGTGCAGTAGACTGGCGAACCTCCAGCAGCCGAAGATATAGACCACACCGGTGACCAGCAGCGCGGCGCGAGGTAGCGCCTTGCCCAGGTCGGCTTGGCGCATTGCCAGGGTGAGCGCGAGGATGGCGCACCCGGCCAGAAGAGGCAGGGTGAACTCCGTGGGGACCAGCATGAGAGCCAGCCCGACGACGTAGCCCAGGGGTCCCGGGTCACCCATCTGGTAAGCGGCGGCGATCGAGGAATATTCCTGATAGCAGATGACAGCGACCAGGGAAGCGACCGCCGGAACCAGCCATGGCGGACCCC
>CAZMRK010000041.1:0-9639 GCA_964568355.1 uncultured Solibacteraceae bacterium
TTCCCGGATTCGATCTGTTCGTCCCAGCCTATATCGTCCCGGGGAAGTTCCAGTTCGCGGAGGATCGAACGCAAAAGGGCCTTGGTACTGTCGTATAGCATGAGTACGCCTCGATAGTGGCGAACCTGTGGCTTCCAGTCCATGATATCAGATCCGAAACGGTGGAATTTTCAGCAGAAGTCCGCGTACCACATAAATATCGCCTCACGATAGAAAAAGATTTTGGCGGCGATTCAAATTTTGAATTTGCCTGAAATTCGGGTCTGCCTTACGCTAGGAACACCGTGGATTCAATGGCGAATGCACGGAAGGCAGGGACCAAGGCGTCCTGGTTTCATGTGGAATTCACGTGAAGTAGGACGGCCGCGGTCCGGTCCACGATCTCCTCTCTCCCTGGCACTCTAGCCGCGAAGTCCGCTCCCTCACGATTGTGGTTCGGCAGACGATGGGACCGGCAGCGCCCCTCGAACGGCCAGCTTCCACAGAAACCGTCCGTTTATCCTTTGCATTTCCACCCCGGTGCGTTCACCCGGGTACTCAGAGGAGCCGATTCATGGAAGAACTGGTCGTAGTGGGCAACGGCATGGCGGGGGTGGCCTGCGTGGAGCAGATTCTCAAGCACGCACCCCAATTCCGGATCACGATTTTTGGCGATGAGACGCATGTCAATTACAACCGCATCCAGCTTTCGTCGGTCCTGGCGGGGGAAAAGACCGCGGAAGAAATCACGCTGAACGGGCTGGAGTGGTATCAACAGCATGGCATTTCGCTGCGGCTGGGCGTGCGCATCGTGGACATCGATCCGATGCTGCAGACGGTGACCGGCGATGACGGGAGCGTGACTTCGTTCGACAAGCTGCTGCTGGCCACCGGAAGCACTCCGTTTCTCCCGCCGATCGACGGCCTGGACAAGGAAGGCGTCTTCACCTTCCGCAACCTGGACGACACGCGGGCGCTGCTCCAACGGGCGGGTCCGGGATCGAGGGCGGTGGTCATCGGCGGCGGGCTGCTGGGGTTGGAGGCCGCGCGCGGCTTGCAGGTGCAGGGCTGCGAGGTGACCGTGGTGCATCTGCTGGATACGCTCATGAACCTGCAGCTCGACTCGACCGGCGGACGCTATCTGCAGGCGAAGATGGAGCAACTCGGGGTGCGGGTGCTGCTCAGCCGGATCACGACCCGGGTGCTCGGCGAACATGGGGCCGAGGGACTGGAGTTTCGCGGCGGCGAGCAGATTCCGGCCGATCTGGTGGTGGTGGCGGCGGGGATCCGTCCCAACGCCTGGCTGGGCAAGAAGGCCGGGCTGAAGGTCAATCGCGGGATCGTCGTAAACGATTACCTGGAGACCTCGCACCCGCGGATTTTCGCCGTGGGCGAGTGCGTGGAGCATCGCGGCGTGGTGTACGGCCTGGTGGCGCCGCTGATCGAGCAGGGCAAGGTCCTGGCGGCTACGATCACCGGCAACAAAGGGCCGCAGTTCGCCGGCGCGGCCCCCGCGGCCAAGCTCAAGATCATGGGCGTGGATGTCTTTTCGGCCGGGCGCGTGATGGAAGGCGATGGTGTCGAGGCGGTGCGCTATGAAGATCCGGCCATGGGCATCTACAAGAAGCTGCTGTATCAGGATCGCAAACTGGCCGGAGTGGTGCTGGTGGGCGATACGACCGACAGCCATCGCTATGCCGAATGGCTGCGCACCGGCGCCGATCTCAGCAGCAAGCGGCGGAACCTGCTTTTTCCCGAACCGGCGGCCGACGGCGGGCTCGACATCGCCCAGATGGCCGACAGCGAGACGGTTTGCGGCTGCATGGGTGTCACGAAGGGAACGATAATCGCGGCCATTCACGAGAAAGGCCTGAATACGCTGGCGCAATTGAAGGAGCATACGCGAGCCTCCACCAGTTGCGGCAGTTGCACCGGCCTCTGCCAGAAACTGCTGCGCGCCGTGGCGCCCGATTTCGCGGAAGACCGGAAGAAAGTGCTATGCGGCTGCGTACCTTTTTCGCAGGAAAGCCTGCGGGAGATCATCCGCACGCAAAAGCTGCGCTCGGTGCAGGAGGTGCTGGAGATTTACGGCAACGGCGCCGGATGCGAGGTCTGCAAGCCGGCGTTGAGTTACCTGGTGGACATGGTGTGGTGCGGCGATCACGAGGAAGACCGCTCGGCGCGCTTCATCAACGACCGGGTGCATGCCAATATCCAGCGCGACGGGACATTTTCGGTGGTGCCGCGGATGCGCGGCGGAGTGACTACGCCGGCGGAACTGCGGCGCATCGCGGAGGTCGCGGAAAAGTATCACGTTCCGATGGTGAAGGTCACCGGCAGCCAGCGGCTGGATCTGCTGGGAGTGAAGAAGGCCGACCTGCCGCGGATCTGGGCGGACCTGGGGATGCCTTCCGGCCAGGCCTATACCAAGGGCGTGCGCATGGTGAAGACCTGCGTGGGAACCGAGTTCTGCCGTTTCGGGACGCAGGACGCGATCCACACGGGCATCGAGCTGGAGCGCAGCCTGGAGAATCTCTACACGCCGCACAAGGTGAAGATGGGCGTGGTGGGCTGCCCGCGTAATTGCGCCGAAGCCACGGTGAAGGATATCGGGCTGGTGGGCCAGGAGGGTAGCTGGCAGGTGGTGGTGGGAGGCGCAGCAGGCAAAACGGTGCGCAAGGCGGACCTGCTGATCACCGTCGCCACTACGGCGGAGGCGCTGGAGGCAGCCCGGCTCTTCTTCCAGTACTACCGGGAGCACGCGAACTACCTGGAGCGTACCTATGACTTCGTGGAGCGGATCGGGATCGAGAAGATCCGCAAGGAGACGGTGTATGCGCCGGAGGCGATGCAACAGGCGCTGCTGGCGCGGCTGGCCAAGGCCAAGTCGCTTTCGAAAGATGCCTGGCTGGAGCGCGAAGAGCCCGCACGGCCCACGCAGTTCGTGCAGATCCAGGCGATGGAGGAGGCCCTGGTATGAACTGGGTACGCATCACGATTCCGGAGAATATTCCGCTGCGCGAGGGGCGCGCGGTGTTGGTGGGAGGGCAGGAGATCGCGCTGTTCAACCTGGGCGATCGCTTCCTGGCGGTAGACAATCGCTGCCCGCACAAGGGCGGGCCGCTGGCGGACGGCATCGTTTCCGGCAACGCGGTGGTATGCCCGCTGCACAACTGGAGAATTTGCCTGGAGAGCGGCGCGGTCGAAAGGCCGGCCAGCGAGGCGTGCGGCATCGAGACGTATCCCACGCGGGTGGAGGACGGATTGGTCTGGGTGGAGCTTTCCGGCGAGCGGGAGGAGGCAGCATGAGTTTCCGCGGATTTCGCAAAGCCGGACACCCGCCGACACTCGCGGCAGCGTTTCTCTATTTCGACGTCAGCTTCATGATCTGGGTGCTGCTGGGGCCGCTGGGTCCGTTCCTGGGCGATGCGCTGAAACTGACGGCCACGCAAAAGGGCCTGCTGACGGCAGTACCGCTGCTGGGGGGATCGCTGTTCCGGCCCGTGCTGGGCACCTTGGCCGATCGTATCGGCGGGCGGAAGACGGGACTGATCGGAATGGGGCTGACGCTGGTTCCCCTGCTGACAGGCTGGCGGTTCGCGCAATCGCTTCCGGAGTTCTACGCTGTGGGGCTGCTGCTGGGAATCGCCGGCGCGAGCTTCGCCGTGGCCTTGCCGCTGGCCAGCGCCTGGTATCCGCCGGAGTACCAGGGGTTGGCGATGGGCATCGCCGGCGCGGGAAATTCGGGCACGCTGCTGGCGACGCTGTTTGCGCCGCGCCTGGCGCAATCCCTGGGGTGGCGCAGTGTGTTTGGACTCGGAATGATTCCGATAGCACTGGTCTGGCTGGCGTTCGCGCTGATGGCGCGCGATAATCCGGCGCGGCCCGCAGCCAAGAAATGGCGCGACTATACGGCCGTGCTGCGCGAGGCCGATGCCGGCTGGTTCTGCCTGCTCTACAGCATCACTTTCGGTGGATTCGTGGGCCTCACCAGCTTTCTGACGATCTTCTTCCGCGATCAGTATCACTTGAGCAAGGTCCAGGCAGGCGACCTGACCACCGTGGTGGTGCTGTCCGGCAGCTTTCTGCGGCCCGTGGGCGGATGGATCTCGGACCGGATCGGGGGATATCGCCTGCTGCTGGCTCTGCTCGGCGGTGTGAGTTGCTGTCTGGCGGGCGTGGGGACTCTGCCGGCGCTGCCGGTGGCGCTCCTGCTGCTGGTGCTGGCCATGGGCATGCTGGGGATGGGCAACGGCGCCGTGTTTCAAATGGTGCCGCTGCGATTTCCGGACCGCGTGGGCATCCTGACCGGAATCGTGGGGGCGGCCGGTGGCATGGGCGGATTCCTGCTGCCTTCGATGTTGGGCGCCGTCAAAGATCGCACCGGCGAGTACGGGCCGGGGCTGTTGGGGTGCGCCGGCGTGGTCTTCGCCGTGGCGGTGATCCTGCTGCGCCTGGGCATCTCCTGGCGCGAAACCTGGAGCCCCGGCGCGGTCGAACGGGTGGGCGTCTTCTCCTGCCGGGGACTGCTCAAGACAAGCGAAGAAGAAGCCTAGAAGCGGTACGGAACCATGTCGCTACCATTGGCGGAGATCGCCACCGAGAAGGGGACTCTGTACCTGCTGACGCCCCGGACAAGCGCGCCGCCCGCCGCCAGGGCGCGAATTCCTGCCGCGCCTCCCGGTCCCGGCGAACAGTATCGCTTTCACTTCGACATGACCAAGTGTATCGGCTGCAAGTGCTGCGAGGTAGCCTGCAACGAGCAGAACAACAATCCGGCCGGGATTCGCTGGCGCAGGGTGGGAGAGATCGAGAGCGGCTCGTACCCGTTCGCCGAGCGGCTGTACCTCTCGATGGGCTGCCATCACTGCCTGGAGCCTTCCTGCCTCAAGGGCTGCCCGGTGGATGCCTATCACAAAGATCCGGTCAACGGCCTGGTGCTGCACAACGCGGAGATGTGCATCGGCTGCCAGTATTGCACCTGGAACTGCCCCTACGGCGTTCCACAATACAATCCCGAGCGCGGCGTAGTGGGCAAGTGCGACATGTGCCGCGGCCGGCTGGCAGAGGGGCGCGAGCCGGCCTGCGTGAACGCCTGCCCGGAAGGAGCGATCCGTATCGAGACGGTCAACGTGGCCGAATGGATCGGGCAGTATGCGACGGCGGCCAACGCTCCGGGGATGCCGGAAGCGGAACAGACCATCTCGACCACGCGGATCACGCTGCCCGAGAACCTGCCCGCCGAGTTCGAGAAGGCCGATGGGCACGTGCTCCGGCTGGAAGATCCGCACTGGCCGCTGGTGGTGATGACCGTGCTCACCCAGCTTTCGGTAGGCGCGTTCCTGGCGCTCTGGCTGGCGGGAGCCGCGGCCCAGCGGCTGGCTTCGACGGCTGCTCTGGGCGTGGGGATGCTCTCGCTGGGAGCATCCACTTTTCACCTGGGGCGGCCGGCCTACGCCTATCGCGCGGTGAAGATGTGGCGGCGGTCGTGGCTGAGCCGCGAGGTCCTGCTGTTCGGGCTGTTCGCCGCCGCGGCCACAGCCTATGCGGGCGCAGGGTGGCTGGGATCAGCGGGAGCGGTGGCGTTGGGCGCCGTCACGGGTCTTGCGGGGCTGGCGGGCATCACGGCCAGCGCCTGCATTTACCTGGTGCCGGCCCGTCCGGCCTGGAATCACTGGAATACGCCGGCCGAATTTTACCTGACCGGTCTGCTGCTGGGCCCGCTGTGTGTAGCTGCGATCTCTCCCGGGGTGCCGATGCTGGCGCCGCTGGCCTTGGCCGGCGGCTGCGGGCAACTGCTGAACCAGGGGCTCAAACTGCTCTGGCTGATGCGATCCGAGGAGACGGAGCTGCGGGCTTCGGCCCGGCTGATCTCGGGTGTGCTGGCGGGCCGGATGCTGCTGCGAATGGGTCTGCTTCTGGCCGGCGGGATTCTGTTGACGCTGTCCGGTCATACCCGCCTGGCCCTCGCCGCGGCAATGGCCGGCGAGTTGCTAGGCCGCTATCTGTTCTTCGTCAGCGTAACCCCAAAGAACATGGCGCGATCGTTTTTCGGACCGGAGCCGGCTGCGTGAATTTCAAACGGCTGCTGGGAATCGATACCCTGCGCCGGAAGTACGCCTACGCGACAGATCCGCGATTCGGCTATACGGCGGCGGAAAAGGTCCCGGAGCGCTGGGTGAAGACCACCTGCGGATATTGTTCGGTCGGCTGCGGCATGCTGGCCGGTGTAAAGGACGGGCGGGTGGTGGCGGTGCGCGGCGACGAGAGCCACCCGGTCAATGCGGGCAAGCTCTGCCCCAAAGGCCTCTCGGAGCACTATACGCTGGAGGCCGAAGGGCGCGCACGATATCCGCTGCTGCGGCGTAACGGAAAGCTCGCGCGGGTGAGCTGGGACGAAGCGCTGGACACGATGGTGGCGCGTTTCCGTGGCGTGCAGGAACAACACGGCCGCGATGCGCTCGGCGTCATCAGCACCGGGCAACTGGTGACCGAGGAATTCTACACGCTGGGAAAACTGGTGCAGCTCGGGCTGGGGACCCGGAATTACGACGGCAACACGACGCTGTGCATGGCCAGCGCCGTTTCCGGATATAAGCGCTCCTTCGGAAGCGACGGACCGCCGGGCGCCTACGACGACCTGGAGCAGGCCGACGTGATTCTGCTCATCGGCGCCAATCCCGCCGACAATCATCCGATCCTGTGCCAGCGCCTGGAGCGGAATCCGCACAAGACCCTGATCGTAGCCGACCCCCGCGTAACCAAGACGGCCATGATGGCCGATCTGCACCTGCCGCTGCGGCCGCGCACGGACCTGGCGCTGATCAACGGAATAATGCACATCCTGATTCGCGCCGGGCTGATCGATCGCGCCTACATCGATCGCCACACCAGCGGATTCGCGGAACTGGCGGAATCTTTGGAGAAATATACGCCCGCTTACGTGGCCGGCATTACCGGGCTGAGCGAAGAACAGATTTACAAGACCGCCTTGTTGTATGGGCGCGCGAAAGCCGCGCTGGTCGCCTGGACCATGGGCGTAAACCACAGCACACAGGGTACGGCGACGGTCACTGCGATCAATACGCTGGCCCTGATCACGGGGCAGATCGGGAGGCCCGGCGCTGCGCCGTTCTCCCTCACCGGGCAGTGCAACGCCATGGGCACGCGGGAGGCTGGATTCACCTCGGGGCTGCCGGGATATCGCAAGTTCGAAAGCGCGCGGGACCGCGAGGAACTGGCCGCGATCTGGAAGATCGACGCGGGCAGGATCCCGCAGGCACGCGGGCTCGCCTATCCGGACATCATTGAGGCGGCGGTGGGCAGGAAGATCCGCGCGCTGTGGATCATCGCCACGAATCCGGTGGTGTCGTATCCCAATGTCGAAGTGCTGGAGCAGGCGTTCGAGAACCTGGATTTTCTGGTGGTTCAGGATGGCTTTCATCCCACACCCACCTCGGCACATGCGGACCTGGTGCTTCCGGCGGCAATCTGGGGCGAAAAGGAGGGCACCTATACCAACTCCGAGCGGCGCGTGAGCAAGGTCAACCGCGCCACCGATCCTCCGGGCGAAGCACGGCCGGATTTCGAGATTTTCCTGGACCTGGCGCGGCGCCTGGGCTGCGACCGCGAGTTGTTCTCCGGATGGCGGCAGCCTCGGGATGCCTTCGAAGAGTGGAAGCGCGTCTCCGCGGGGCGTCTGTGCGATTACTCCGGCATGAGCTACGAGTTGCTGGAAGCGGCCGGCGGAATCCAGTGGCCGTTCCCTGCCGGCGCGGAGTGCACCGGCGGCAGCCGTCTTTATGCCGATGGGCAGTTTCCCACGGAAGACGGCAAGGCCCGGCTATTCGCTACCGACTGGGAGCCTTTTCCGGAAGAACCCAATGCGGCATACCCATTCGTGCTGAACACCGGCCGGACGGTAGAGCACTGGCACACCCGGACCAAGACCGGCGCGGTGCCCATCTTACAAGCCCTGGCGCCGCGCGCCTGGCTGGAGATGAATCCCCGGGATGCGCGCAGGTTGAAGCTCAAACCGCACGACCGGGTGGACGTGGTTTCGCGGCGCGGCAGGGTGCGCCGCGTGGAACTGAGGGTGACCGAAATCATCGGGCCCGGCCAGGTCTTTATGCCCTTTCATTTCGCCGAAACGAACTCCAACCTGGTCACGCAAAGCGCTTTTGACCCGATCTCGCGCGAACCCAACTACAAGCAATGTGCCGTGCGCGTGGAAAAGGCGCATACCGACCGATGACGGCGGGCCTCCGGCGCTTCACGCCAGTGGCTTCATGGTGCGGGGATTGTAAGCCCAGTGGAATTCGAGCTCATAGGCCATGGAGCGGCCCAGGCCATCGAGATCCGGGAAGAGCGTGGCGTAGGTGATATTCATCCGGTAAAGTTCGCGCAGTCCGGTCTCGCGCAGGCGCGCGCTGGGCAGGATGAATTTCACCAGTTTGGTCTCGGGCTGAGGATAGCGGCTCAGAATCTCTTCCATGGGCACGTCCAGGCGGCTGGGCACGACGAACGTGCCGGACTGTGCGATCAGGCGCCGGTTCATGGTATCCGGTTCGCCAACCCAGACCAGCAGCCGGTCGCCTTTGAGAAAGTAGCGCTCAAAATTCCCTTTGATCTTCGGATCCATGTCCGAAGTAGCCGAATGCTCGGAGCCGTTGGTCGGCCGCGGTGCGCACCCGCTCAGTTCGATGGGATTGAGCGCCCAGACGGCGGCCTCGGAGGTAGCGTGAGTCAGGGCGAAGAAGGCCGCCACGTAAGGCGACCAGGTGAAATCCAGCAGGCGCGTCGGCGCTCCATGGTGCTGCATTAGGGCCATCCACTGCAGGCTGTCTTCCGGATCGGGTGGATGAGGGAGAAACTGGTGGGCCTTGCGTTTGAACACGCGCAGGATACGGCTCTCCTGCTCCGGCCAGGCTTTGGGATGAATGCCGAAGTTGCGGAAATAACGCGAAAGCGAGCTATAGAGCGGCCATTTCTCCTTGCGGTGACCACGAAACGCCCAGTTGGAATAAGGCGAATCGGTGATCATTTTGAGGAAGGCATCCCAGGAGTCCAGGCGGAACTCGGGATAGGGCGGCCCGCCGGTTTTCGCTTTTCGCACCATAGGCCTGATTATCGCCCCGGCAGATGACAGGAGCGACAATATGGGCCGCCCTCCGCCTATACGCTGAACTGATAAAGAGCCTGAGCGATCGCAACACCGCGCACGTCGATCCGCTTCAGATCGGTGGTGCCGACCCCGTGGCCCTCGGCCAGCAGCAGGGTGTTGTCACAATCCTGAAACGGCGCCGTGCCCCGCTTGGCTTGCGGATCATAGCCCATCACGGCCGTTGCCACCGCATCGGTACAAACCGGATTGGTACCCGCGATCAGCACGCCCGGCTGGACCGAACGGATGCCCCGGATCCAGGGGCCCTCGCCGCCGGCGATCGATTCGACGCCGTCAATGATGGCGAGATCGACGGGACGCGCGGCCACCAGGTCCGCCACGATGTGCGGCACGCGATATCCGGGATCGTGGCTGGCGTTGAAATGAAGCTCCTGCGGCGCGGACTTGGGCGGCTGGCGCTTGCCGGCATGGAAGACCTCGCCGCGGCCGGATTGCGGCTTTTCGTTGGGTTCGTCTACGCCCGCGTCATCGCCATA
>CAZMRK010000042.1:0-37245 GCA_964568355.1 uncultured Solibacteraceae bacterium
GGTAAAGAGCGGAGCCGGATGGCATTGATGAGTTGGAAGATGGCGGTATTGGCGCCGATGCCTAGCGCGAGAGAAAGCACGGCAACCAGGGTGAAGATAGGGTTGAGGCGAAGCTGGCGGAGGCCGTAACGGATGTCGGCGGAATAGCGATCCATGAGAACCTCGAGCGTTAGACTCCGCTGAACGGAAACGGTTAGGCAAGTGACGTCAGGGAACGCGCCATCTGAGCCGGCCCAAACTGGGGACTACCCGCCGCGAGTCGCCGAGGGGCAGTGATCGGAGGTCGGCGGTGACGGGCGTCTAGTGTCCCTGATCGCCCCTACGCCGCTAGGGAGGATCAATCCGGCGTTGGCCGCTTCTCATCGTCGGGCGTTTACCGTCAACTTGACTGTCCGCTCAAGTGTCGTCCAGCCTGTTCGTGGGACGTCCCTGAGGTCCATACGAGTTGCGAGCCGGTGTCGTAAGGCGTACAACAAGTTCATGAGCATTGCTGCAGGGTTAACCGCGACCAAAGCCGCAGTCGATGTAGCGAAGACCATAATGGACAGACTTAACCGCCCAGAAGTGGACGTTCATGATGTCCGTACGCAGATCCAAGAGATGTTAATTCATGTGGTGCACGCTCAGATCGCCTTGAGCGACGCTCAGGGCGACATATACGCAGCACAGCAAAGTAACCAGCATTTAAGGGCGGAGATCACGGCACTTAAGGACACTCAGGCAATTCGGGATGAACTCGTGTTTGGTGATGAAGTCTATCTCAGACGAAAAGCGGATGGAAGTCTTGATGGCCCCTTTTGTCCGGCTTGTTGGGACATTGATAGAAAGCTCGTCAGGCTCAAGTGGACTACATAGGTCACTCCCCCGGATCGGATCAAGGCGTCCTGTTGCGCAGGTATGATTGCATTGTTCACAAAGTCTCGTACTTCATGAATGCATCTAGATTCAATACCGTCACAGTCAGGTGATAGGTGAAAAGGTGAATGGCCTGACAGGATTCGGCGTGATCTCCGCGTCAGAGGTTCCACAGTTCATATGAGGGTATCGTCGTCATCCCGGACCTTACCCGGCGACGATGCTATAAGTCCTCCGGCTGTAGACCGGTCTTCTTGGCGATCTGAGGGAGAAGCGCCGGGCCGACCTCTTCGTTGTCGTGAAATGCAAACGAGTAGTTCGGCCACCCCGGCCGTTTCAGCCGTCTGTGAGATCCCTTCTGCCAAGCAATCTCCCAGCCGATCCGCAGCAAGGCAGCGAGCAAATGCCTCGCCTTGACCGATTTCCACCTGCTCATGCGACTGAGAGAATCTTCGTGAAAGGCTCTGGAATCGATTCACCGTGCTCGATGCAATCCGCGGCAACGCGCAGTGCAAGGGCTCGGACAGCAGCAATCGCCGACTCGCGGGTAGTGCCGTACGCCATCACGCCCGGCATGGATTCGACATCCGCCCACCACCGGCCGTCCTCTTCACGCCCGACGACAATGGGGATCGATTCTACTCTAACGGTGTCCATCCGCGTTCTCGCCTTCATTATACTGTCGCGGATCCCTCCGGCGCTGCACCTATGGATGCATCCGGCCGTATAGTCGCCGTTGCTGAGACTGGTCAGAGCGGTGGAGGAACTACTCCTGTCGCCAAGGGGCGAGTGATCCGGACCGTCGCAGACGTTTCCGTATCGATAGTCCCTACACCGTAGGCGACGACATATTGACCCCTAGCGCCCCGCCTCAACCGCTAGCGTAAGGTGCCGGACGCCTGCTGAATCCGCCGGCGAGTCGACTAATGAAAGGCATCCTTACTCGGCGCGCAGCGCCTGAATCGGGTCGATGGATGCGGCACGCAGGGCCGGTAGCAGGCCGGCGACGAGCGCGACGAAGGCGAGTACTGCTGTGACGGCGGCGAGCCTGAGTGGATCGAAGGCGGAGACTCCGTAGAGCATTTTTTCGACGAACCTTGTCGCGATCACTATCGCGATTGCGCCAGGCACGAGTCCTGCCGCCAATAAAACGAGCGCCTCCGACAGAATCATCTTCAGCACCCGGCCCCGCTCTGCACCCAATGCCATGCGGATACCGATTTCGCCGGTTCGTTGCGCGACGCTCGACGATAACATTCCGTACAGACCTAGTCCGCTGAGAAACAGGGCGAGTACCGCGAAAAAGTCGCTCATCAGCGAAAGCGCCCGCTGGCTGCCCAGCGCGGCTTCCATCTGTTCCCGCAGAGTGACGAAGACGACGAAGGGCGTGGTGGGCGAAAGCTCGGACTTGGCGGTGCGATAGGCGGCGATGGCCTGCGCTTTGGCCGGCGCATTCATCAGGAATACAAGATCGGTACCTGCCGTCTCGAGTGTCACCGGAAAGTAGATGGTGCGCGGCGGCGGTTCCTGCAGATTGGCGAACTTGGCGTCCTGCGCGAGGCCGACCACACGGCAAACCATGTGTTGGGGAAACGTCGACAATCCGCGTCCGGTTGGATTGTCCGTTGTTCCGGGGGTGCTTCTCACGTATTGGCCTATCGCCTGCTGGTGCGGGAACAGGTACGCCGCCGCCGATTGATTCAGGACGCAGACGCTACGGTCGCGTTCATTCTCGTAAAACTCGCGGCCGTCGAGGATCGCAGTCTTCATGGTGCGGAAGTAACCGGGCCCCACGTCGTTGTAAGCCATCCGCGGATCCTCGGGAGGATTGGAGCCGCTGCCGACGGCTTGAAAGCTGGATGCCGCTTGAAAGCTCGTCATGGGCGTGAACAGAGTAAACGAGGCGGAGTTTATGCCGGGGAGTTGCTCCAGGCGGTTTTTCATGCGGTGATACAGCTCCATTCTGACTTCACTCGTCAGGTTCTGGAGGCGGAAGGGAGCGGTCTGGATGGTGACGTGGTCCAGGTCGAACCCGGTCTGTTCCGTCTGCAGCCGGGTCAGGCTTTGAGAGAGCAAAGTCGCGATGGAAACCAGGGCAAACGAGAGCGCGATTTGGAGCGGGATAAAGGCCCGGCCCAGGATGCGGCGCCGTGCTGCGCCGGCAGTACGCGATTTCAGGAGATTGCCCGGATCGGCGCTGCCGGCTCGCCAGGCGGGGAGAGTGCCGAACAGGAGTGTGGTGAATACGGCGGATAAACCGGTCACGGCGAAGACCGTCGCATCCGGGTTGATGGACATTCCAGTCCCTTCCATCGGATGCCGGAAGAAGGGGAGCAGATAGCCGGTTCCGTACCAGGCTGCGGCCGCGCCCAGAGCGGCTCCGGCGAGGGCGATGACGAGGCTCTCGGTGAGGTACTGGCTCACCAGGCGCCAGCGCGCGGCGCCGATTGCCGTGCGGAGGGCGAACTCCTGCCGGCGCGCGTAGACCTTCGACATCATCAGCCCCGCGACATTCACGCAGCACAGCAGAAGGACGATCGCTACCAGCCCTTGCATCAAATAGAGGGGCGTCGAATAAACCTGGCCGAAGAATGTAGGCAGACCCGTTCTTGCGGACGACACCCGCAGATAGGCGTTCTTGATCCGAAGACGGTCCTGAAGGTCGGGAGGAATGAATCGACTGATGAGCGATTTGTCATATGTCGCCAGCTCCGCTCGCGCCTGCCTGGCGGAGACCCCCGGGTTGAGGCGGCCGATGGTGCTGCACCATGGGAGCCAGTCCGGCGGCGCATCAATCTCCTTGCCGGTCAGGACGGATAAGAAATGGAAGGGCACGTAGAGCATTGTGTCCGACCCCGGCCACAGGCCCCGAAAACCCGGGGGCGCAACCCCCACAAATGTGACGGTGGTATTCGATAGCTTGACCTGCTTGCCGAGAACCGACGGATCGGCGCCGAAGTTGTCTTTCCAGAAGCCATAGCTCAGGACCGCAGGCCAACCCTCGGCCGGACCGCCCCGGACATCGTCGGCGGGCGTCAGCAGACGGCCCAGGTAAGCATTCATTCCCAGAACCTGGAATCCATTGCCGCCCACCAAACCGGCGGGCAGCATTCGCGGCGAGCCATCTCCGGCGTCCATCGACACGACGTCGAGACGCCAGCCGGAAATATCCGCGAACGACTTCTGTTGGCGGCGGAGTTCGAGAAGCAGCTTGTACGGTACCGAACTTGCGCGGCTTGCGTCTCCGGTGGGGCTGGCGACGCCGATTCGGACAAGACTGGCCGCGTCTCTCACCGGAAGACTCCGAAGCAGAAGGCCATAGAGGAGCGTGAACACGACCGTGTTGGCCCCGATGCCGATTCCCAAGGTCAGAATTGCCGTGAGAGAAAAGACGGGGCTCTTGCGCAGGGCGCGCAAGCCGAACATAAAATCGCGGTAGCAATTTTCCAGCATCGTGATGAACTCCAGGTCGCGGACATTCTCAACGACAGCTTGAGTGCTGCCGAGACGGAGCCGCGCCCGACGCCGCGCCTCGGAAGTGGGAATGCCGAGACCAACGTAGTCCTCTTCCTGCATTTCCAGATGTGCTTTCAGCTCATCGCCCAGGTCACTGTCGGTGCGATGGTGGCGCAGCCAGGAAAAGCGCCCGGCGAGCCACTCTCCGCCTAAGAACCGCTTGCGATTCGGGTCCATCATCAGGCCACCTCCAACGGGGTACTATCTCCCAGACGACCTCGGTCAATACCCGTTAGGCATAATAGTGGATAATCTACCTGTAGACGCTCACGATCTCATGTTATCCGAGTTATGCCGCCATGACAAGGCGCCAGACCCAGACTGGTGCTGTGACCGTGAAGTCCGCTCCCTTACGGTCGCGGTTCGGTGGCAGAACGAAGCTGCGCGCGCCAGTAAGCGGACAAACCGAATCGCTCAGGGCAAACCGGGTACAGACAACAAACTTCGCAAGCACGGCGAAATTCGTGCCAGTCCCGGTTTGCAGCGTCGTTTCATATTGGGCGCCAGGAGTGCGATGTTTTCGAGGATGTCTACGAAGCGCCCTGCGCGGTCAACGGGCCGGACGATTTGCCTCCGATGCCGCGCTTAGCCGACTGGGTGGGTAGGCTTCGAGGACTGGTTCGTCTTCACGGCGCAGTCCGATTTCCAGGTTGCCGGCGGCTCCGGCCGCCTGGTAGGTGTCGCGGGCGAAGCGATATTCGGCTTGCGCGCGGGGCAGGGGTTCGATCGTTCCCAGGGGCGAGGTGAGGTTGCGCAGCACGACCGGGCGAGGCGCGAGGGCAGCGACCAACTGGGGCAGATCCAAGCTTTTCAAGACGCCGGGGACGACGGACTCGAAGATGCGCCTGTGAATCGGCGTGCGGACGATCGAGGCATAGGAGAGCAGTCCGCCCTCCAGGTTCACGGCGCGGATGCGGTCGTCCAAAACGGCAGCGAACAGCAGGTCGATCGCGCTGGATCCTTTGGCGAAAGCCGTGCAGCCGTCAGCCAGCAAGCCTCGCTGCTCAAGCAGGTCGACAGCCCTCCGGATATCGTCTATGCGGATCCCGACCAGCGGCCGGCCGACCATCAGGGCGAGCCAGGTGACCTTGTCCTGCCCAAACCATTGTTCGGCGTAACCGCCCCACTTGGAGGACGTTTCACCAGCACCGGAAGGCTCGAACGCGAGGATGGTATAACCGGCCTGGGCGAGCTGGTCGAGATCGGCGCCGGGGCGGCCGATGTAGAGCAGGGTCTTGCGCGGCTGACTTTCGGGCTCGGGCAGGATCAGCCGAGCCGGCAAGCGGCGCCCGGGCGACGGCTCGAAGTGGATCGGCCGCGTTGTGTAACCGGGCGAGCGTACCGGTTCTCCTTCGTCGATGGAGAGGCTGCCTGTGGATGGCTGGTAACGGGTCAGCTCGACGACCCGGCTGCGGAGTTCGGTGCGGAGCCGCTCCAGATCGCCAGATGTTGCGGGAGAGGGGCGGGGCGGCGGCAGGGCAGCATAGCGCTTGATATTCAGTGAACTGGCGGTATCGCCCCCGAGCGAGAGCGAAACCTGACCGGACGGGGTGCAGTAAAGGTCTTCCTCGAATTCCGTGCGCAGCCTGGGCTCGGACGCTTGCGTGGTGGCCGCGCCTTTGAGCCAGCGGCTCATCCATCCATAGATGGCCTCGCGGACATTCAGGGGCATGCCATGGCCGCCGGGGCCGACGGCCCAGGCCACGCGATCTTCGGCTCCCAACACCCCATAGATGCGCCTGGCTTCGGCGAAGGTTTTTCGAGCGCCGGCAAGGGGAAAGAAATCCTGCTCGGTGGAACACATCAGGTACGGCATGGGAGCCGCGGCGATCAGGAAGTCGCCGTGATTGAAACCGTCCCGCAGAAGGTCCGGAAATTCCTGCTCGGCATCCTGGGGGCCGGTGCCCTTCAGTTGTTCCTCCCAGTCGGTGATATAGCAGGCCGGCGCCGCGGCTTTCAGGCGGTTGTCCAGAGCGGCCAGGTAGGCCGTCAGGGTGCCGCCGCCGGAACAGCCGGCCACGCCGATGCGCTGGGGATCCACCTCCGGTCGGCTTGCGAGCAGGTCCACGCCGCGCATGGCGTCCCAGACCATGTAGCGGGCGACGCTTTCGCCGGCGAGCAGGCTCTGGATGCCCACGACCTGATGCTCGATGACGGTACCACCCACTTTGGAATCTTCCAGCAGGGGATCGTAGAACAGGCGCCGCTCGCCCTGGCCGAGCGGGTCATAGGTCAGGACCACGAAGCCGGATTTCACCAGCCCGATGGAAAGGGTTTGGTAGAACGCCCGGGCCTTCGCCGCGGTGCTGTGCCCGGTAGGGTGCAAGACGGCGGGATACGGGGGCTTGCCGGTCTGGGGCACATAGAGATTCGCGGTGACGTAGACGCGAGGCGAGCTCTCGAAGATGATCTTCTCCACGCGGTAGTCACCGCGGTCGAGGACTCCGGTTCGCCGGGGCTGGAGCGGGGTGCGTTCGGAGGGCAGCCCACCGATCATCCGCAGCAGCGCCGCACGGACCTCTCGCCCGCGCTGCCGTACCTGCTCCGGAGTCTGGATGGCTTCGATTTTACGGCGGCGGGCGGCGATCTGGTCTGTGGCGATATGCGTGAGCCAGGAGCGTAGCATTTCGTGCGGCTCCGGCTCATGCGGAGCCGGAGTTTGCGCCGCCGCACCGGGGAGCATTCCGAGCGCGATGGAGCAACAGAGGAGCAGGGATTTCATGGTCACCTTACTAGAAAAGCACTTTTATCCCGAACTGGAGAATCCGGGGATCGCCGGCGGAGAGGATCTGGCCGACCGAAGGCGAGGTAATGTTCGCCGTGGGCAGTCCGAAGGATGGTGTATTGGTGAGGTTGAAGAATTCGGCGCGGAACTGCATGCGCAGTCTTTCGGTGAGGGAAAAGTACTTCTGCGCGCTCAGATCCAGGTTGAAACTGGGCGGTCCGCGCAGGATGTTGCGACCGCTCGATCCGAATGTGCCGGGCGCGTTTGACGTGAATGCAGCAACATTGAAGTAGCTTCTCAGCATCTGCTGTTCGGAGCGATCCGAGGAGGGCATAGCAGGACCGCCCGTATAGTCGGCACGATCCTGATTGATGCCGCTGCGCGAGTTGTCGGCGCCGGAAGTCACGCCGAAGGGGAACCCGCTCTGCCAGCTCCAGATGCCGGAGAGCTGCCAGCCGCCAGCCAAATGATGCACGAGCGGAGTCGATGAAGTCCATTCCGGCAACGAGTAGACGCCGGAGAGAACGAAGCGGTGGGGAACATCGAAGTCCGAAAGCCCGCGGTTGGAGGCGATGCGGAAAGGGTTCACGACGTCCGAACTGCCTTGGGTGGTGTTGGTGGAGTTGTAGTCGATGCTCTTGGAGAAAGTGTAGTTCGCGACGAACGAGAAGCTGCGGGCGAAACGTCTTTCAAAGCTGGCCTGCAGCGAGTTGTAACTGGAATTGCCGGCCGGGAGAGTCTTCACAACCGAACTGAACTGCGGGTTGATGCGCCGCTGCTGGGTATCGCCGACCGTGGCGCCGGCGCGATAGAGAGCGGAGTTGGATTCGATATTGGTGCGCAGGTGCGTGCCTTTGGATCCGGCGTAGGCGATGCGCGCGACACCATCCTTGCCGACCTGACGCTCCACGGAGATGTTCCAGTTCTGCATGTACTGCGGTACGAAGCTCTGGTCAAAGGTGGTAGCGAGCACAGGTAAGTCAAAGGTTTCCGAGGAGGGCGGTGTGCGTGGGCCGTACTTCTCCGGGAATGGATTCACCCTGCCGCTATAGGGATCGGAGAGTTGCACGGCGGAAAGCAGTACCGTGGGGGCAAAGGGCGCATTGTCGACGAACCGGTTGTAGAGCACAGTCTCCGGCTGTTCCACGAAGATACCGTAGCCGCCGCGGATACTCCACGCGGAATGTCCGCCGGGGCTCCAGGCGAAACCGAAGCGCGGCGCCCAATTCCAGAATCGGGTGGGCGTGCCGCCGTCGGGGCATCCCTGATCACCGGCGAAGAGCATACCCAGGGGAGCATTGGGATAGCGCGCGGAGGAAGAGCCTGGGACGACGCAGGTGATCCGCGCCAGTTCGTCCGTGTAGGGCAGCCAGGGATCCAGGCGCAGACCGAAGTTCAGGGTGAGCGACGGAGAGAGCCGATAGTTTTCCTGGACGTAGAAATTGACGCGCCACCCCCGCAGGGCTTTGTATTCGCCGCCGCCTTGGGTGAAGGAGGTGGCTGTGCCGAGCAGGAAATTGGCCGGCGAGTTACCGGTGATGTCGCTGGTGAAGGTGTAGCTGGCATTTTTCCGGAAGTCGTTGACGATGTCCTGACGGAGGCGCAGCAGCGTGCCGCCGAACAGCACCTGGTGTTTCCCGTGGATCCAGGTGAGACCGTCGTTGAACTCGTAGTTCTCACGCGTGACCCGCGCCAACTGGGTGGTGCTGAAGCCGGCGTATCCGGAGATGGAAATACCCAGGGCGGGCACGGCGGGCTGAGCCACCATGGCTCCCAGATCGGCCACGCCGAACGGGGCGGCCGGCTTGCTGCCGCCGCGATTGTGCGAGTAAGTGACGGTGAAGTTATTCAGCAGTGTAGGAGTGAACGTATAGACATCATTGACGGCCAGAGTTTGCACGCGAATGCCGCGTCCGTCGGTGAACTGAGTAAGGATCTGCTTATTTGGAAAGATCGACGGGGTATCCAGGTCGTACTGGAAAAAACGCTCGTAGATCTGGTGCTTGTGCCATAGCTGATCGCTTTTGACGAGAAATTCGTCGTAGTCGGTGCGGCTGGGCAACGAGTAGTAGACGCGTCCGGAGGGATCGGCGGCATGCGGCATGTAATCGAGCAGCTTGATGGACACAGGGTCCATGCGGGACAAGGGAACCTGGCGGCCGGGAAATTCCACGCTGGTGGTGGGATCGATGAGTTTGCCGGAGACCTGGGAAAAGTCGCCCCGGCGCATGGCATCGGTAAACGTGAACTGCGAGAGCCCACCCTGTGTAGAGCGGATGCGGGTGCCTTCATAGCTGCCGAAGAAAAAGACCTTGTCGTGCACGATGGGGCCGCCGATGGTAGCACCGAACTGATTGCGCTTGAGATTGTCGGCAGCCGCGGCAAAGAAGTTACGCGCGTTCAAAGCGCCGTTGCGTAAGAATTCAAAAGCCGAGCCATGCAGGGCATTGGTGCCAGACCTGGTCCGGATATTGACCACTCCGCCGGGGGCATTGCCGAATTCGGCGCTGAAGCTGTTGGTCTGGACGCTGAACTCCTGGAGCGCGTCGGGATTGGGGAAGGGGTTGGAGATACCCGTATAGTTGTCGTTGTTGTTGGCTCCATCCAGACGGAAGGCCACGCCGTTGCTACGGGCGCCATTGATGGCCGGCGTTTGGGTGTCCGGAACGATCGACGAGCCGTAGACATATGTGCCGCGGGTGCGGGTATCGCGAATCGCGCCGGCCGCCAGGAAAACGAGATCTTCGGCGTTGCGGCCGTTCAGGGGCAGGTCGACGATGCGGCGTTGATCGATGACCTGCTTCAGGGCTCCGGAATCCGTGGTAACCATGGCGGTCTCGGCTACCACGCTCACGTTCTGGGTGACGTCGCCGACCTCCAGCACGAAATCGATGCGAGCGGTCTGGTCCACCTTCAGGTTGATGCCCGAGCGGCTGATCGGTTTGAAACCCTCCTTCAGGACGGTGATTCCATAGTTGCCGGGAGGCAGCAGAGGAATGCTGTAGTAGCCTTCCTCATTGGATTTCACATTGCGCTCGACGCCGGTATCGGCATTACGGACAGTCAATCCGGCATCCGGCACGCGCGCGCCGGTAGAATCCGATATCGTTCCGGCGATCTGGCCGGTCTGACCGAACGCGACTGGCATGACAGCCAGAATCCACAATAGGCCCAAGCGTCCTGGCTTGGCGTTGCTCATTTCGTGCTCCTCGTTGGGCCGGACGCCTCTAGCGGAGCGGCGGCAAATTCCCGAACCAGTTCGTCCGGCGTGGTCAGTTCTCCGTCAAGCGCCGCCAAGGTAGCCAGCAAGGCCGGGAGGTCGCGCTGCGGATCAGCGGGCGGCACATCGGAATCCGCGAACAAAGCGCGTGTGAGGCGATCGACATCGACCGCCTGCTCGAACAGTTGAGGGATGCCGCTGGAGGTGGGAATCGGCATGGATGGCGATTCGGCCTGCACCAGCACTCCCGCGAGGCGGCCTCGAAACTGCTGCAGGACGCCTTGCCAGCGGGCGGCATGGTCCAGGGCCATAGCCGCCAGCAAGCGTCTGGAAGGTAAGGGCAGCCCAGCCGCGCGGTCCGGCGGAAAGGCTTCGCCAAGCCGGCGCAGCGCCCACGCATGTCGCAAGCCCGCCGACGCCAGAGAAACGGCATCGCGAGAGAACTCCAGAAATTGCGGCGCCGCTTCGGGGCGCAGCCACGGGGCCGAGCCGTTTTCGATCGCGCGCCGCGAATTGCGGACGTGTTCCACGCGCGGCGGATCTGCTGCCTCGGCGGGCGCCAGCGGCAGGTCGCGCACGGCTTCCTCGAAAGTCCGAATCTCCAGACGCAGGTGGGGTACGCGATCGAGTGCGGCGGTCAATTCCTGCCGGCGGGAGTCGCTGGCCACCAGGCCGCGCACCTGGACGAAATCGCCGGTGGGATTGCGGACCACCTCGATCTGCTCTCCATCGCAGCTTGCGGCGCGGTGCAAGGCATACCATGCATCGACTTCCGCCGCGTCAAGCTCGGTAGCGCTGATCCGCGGCGGAGCAGGCGCGAGGAGTTTTTCCCGATGGGGGCGGGGCGGCCTGGCAGGCACAACGGCCAATTCCGGCGGAGGCGGTGGCGGGGATGCGCGCAGGCGCGCGGACTGCGAGATCTGGCGCTGAGGAGGGAACAGCGTTTCGAGCAGCTTCTGGGTCCAGATCGATGTGGCAGGTGCGGCCCAAGCGGCCAGTCCGATGAGGACGGCGGCGACGCCTGCGGAGGCATAACGGAGCAGCGGCACCAGCGGGCGAACCGGACGAGTCCCAGCGGCCCCGGCCTCCTGCCGCAGGCGAGAGGAGAAGCCCGTCCAGGCGCGCGGAGGCGAGGGGATCTCTTCTCGTATAGCTGCCCGGCGGCAATCCATGAATGCCGCAATGGCAGCCTTGAGCTTGTCCATGCGGGTCTGGCAGGACCAACAGTGGGCGAGGTGGGCCTGCAGGCGAGCCGCCTGGCGCGAACCGATCTCGCCATCCAGGAGCGCCTGGAGTTGCTCATCCGGAATATGGGCATCCGGCTGACGCTGCCAGGGAAGGACGCTACGCATGGACCGCCTCCGAGATCTTGCTGACGGCGCGACTCACAAACGTAGCCACAGTGGAGACTCGAATGCCGAGAATCTGGGCGATTTCGCGGTATCGCAAGCCTTCCGAACGAAGCAGGAGGCACTGGCGTTCCTGCGCCGAGAGACGCCGGAGCGCCCGCCGGATGCCGCGCTCGGTCTCCGAGGCAATGGCGGACTGCTCGGGGTCGGGCCTGCGGTCGGGAAGGGCCTGGATGGCTTCACCATCGCCGCAGGTGATGGCCGCCCGCTCACGTCCGACCGAGAGTGCCAGGTTATGGGCGACCCGGAAGATCCAGGCGCGCACGTTGGCGATGTCCTGGCCATTGTGGAGATCTCGAAAGAGGCGGAGGAAGGCTTCCTGGCTGATGTCCTCGGCCTCGGCCGCGTTGCCGACGATGTAGAAGACGTACCAGTACACCGGCTCCCGCAGGCTTTCGAACGCCGCACTGACATGGTCTTCCAGCGCGGACGCGCGCGTGGCGCCCTCGCCGCCGGCGGTGACGATGTGTTCAACTCGTGCCCCCACAAGCGATCCGTGCCTGCCCTTCCGGTCTTCACGAGCGAAGGCTGGCGAAAACCATCATAAAGACGCGCAGCGGCTCAATTTTACGACACGATTTTTTGCGGGGCTGGGCGGTTCGGCCGCTGGAAACGGAAGGGCGCGCGAGCACCCGGGGGAGCAGCAAAAAACTAAGTCTGCGTACCAGCGATAGATGCGGCGATTTGTCTCCGAGGTGCTTTTTCTCCGTTGTAGCCACACATACAAATGACAATTAAGTCCCGTTGACAACTTATTCTCTGCGCGGATATAAGTACATCAATCTTTTTGGTTAACGGAGATAAATCGTGTCTCGAATTTCCGGGGTTCTATCGCTATGCGTGTGCCTTTTGGGGTTATCCGGCCATCTGTCCGCGCAGGTGTTGTACGGTTCCGCGGTCGGAAAAGTGGAGGATCAGTCCGGGGCGGCAGTTGCCGGAGCCGTAATTTCGGTTTCCAGCGCGGCTACGCACCAGTCCCGCGCAACGCGGTCCGACACGGATGGCCGTTATTCGATCGTGAACGTGGTGCCGGGGCGCTATGAGCTCACCGTGATGGCGCCGGGCTTTCGCAAGTATATCCAGACCGGCATCGAGATCACCATCAACACCGTCAGCCGGGCCGACGTGCGGCTGGAACTCGGCCAGGTGACCGAGAATGTCACCGTCGCGGCAAGCGCGGCCGTTCTGCAGACCGATAAAGCCGATGTTCATGTGGAACTGGATCAAAAGGCGGTATCCAATCTTCCGTTGGGAAATTACCGGAATTTCCAGACATTGATCAACCTGGTTCCGGGCGCCACTCCAGGGCAGTTTCAAAATTCGATTACTTCCACGCCGGCGCGTTCGCTGACCACCAACATCAACGGCACCAATCGCAACAATAACGATACCCGCCTGGACGGCGCACTGGATATCTATCTGTGGCTGCCGCACAATACGCTGTACAATCCTCCGGCCGACACCATTGAGACGGTCAACATCGCGACCAACGCTTTCGATGCCGAACAGGGACTGGCCGGCGGCGCGGCCATCAATCTCACCACCAAGAGCGGTACTAACTCGCTGCACGGCACGGCCTTTGCTTTCCAGGACAATGCTGTAGTGCGCGCCCGAAACTTTTTTCAGGTCGGCGAAAAACCCAAGCACATTCTGAATATCGACGGCGGCACGCTGGGGGGACCGATCGTGCGGAACAAACTGTTCTTTTTCGGGGGATGGGAGGGGACGCGAGAGCGCACGGGTTTCTTCGGGCGCTACACGGTCCCGACGGCGGATCAACGCGCAGGCGATTTCAGCGGCTATGGAGCCACCATTTACGATCCGAACACGGGCAATGCGGACGGCACCGGCCGGCAGCCCTTTGCGGGTAATATCATTTCGCTAAACCGGCAGAGCCTGATCACTCGCAAGATGCAGGATCGCGTGCCGCTGCCCAACCTGCCTGGTACGGCGAACAATCTTTACAGCCAGGCTACGCAGCCGATGGACCGCGACAGTTACGACGTCAAAATTAACTGGAATCGGACCAGTTCCCACACGATTTGGGGCAAGTACAGCCTCATGAATGCCGATGTGAATTGTAAGTTCGCTCTGGGAGACGGCGGCGGACCTGGTTTGTGCGCGGGTGGAGGCGGCGTCAGCGTGATGCGGGCCCAACTGGCCACTATCGGCCATACCTGGACGCTCTCGCCGCATTTCGTGGTGGATGGCATCATTGGATTTTCCCGCTGGGCTATGGACCTGGTGGCTCCCGACTACGGCCAGAACTGGGGACTGGACTACCTCGGCATTCCCGGCACCAATGGTCCGGACATCCGGCAAAGCGGATTCCCGATTTTCAACTTCAACAACAGCTATACGTCCCTGGGGAGCGCCGACACGTGGAATCCGGCCTTCTATCGCGACCAGACCTACACTCACACCACCAACGTCAGTTGGACGCATGGGGGACACGATCTGCGTTTCGGCTTTGACCTGGTGCGCCACCAGTTCAACCACTGGCAGCCCGAGATCGGCGGTGGGCCGCGAGGGATGTTCACTTTTACCGGCGGGGTCACTGCTTTGAACGGCGGCGCCAGTCCCAATCAGTTCAACTCGTACGCGGACTTCCTATTGGGACTTCCGCAGACTGTGCAGAAGAGCCTGCAGTATGAGGAGATGAATCCACGCGAGTGGCAATTCGGCTGGTATGTCCGCGACCGCTGGCAGGTCACGCGCAAGCTGACCTGGAATATCGGGCTGCGCTACGAATATTTCCCCCTGATCCGGCGAGCTTCGCGCGGCATCGAGCGCTATGACCCGTTTACCAACCAGGTGCTGATTGGAGGACGCGGCAATACACCGGACGATGTCGGCATCGAAGTGAGCAAGCGCCTTTTCGCACCGCGCGTCGGCTTTGCCTATCGTGTGCAGGACGGCACGGTGATCCGCAGCGGATATGGCATCACCTACGATCCCATGCCGTTTTCCCGGCCGCTCGAAGGCCCCTATCCTTCGACCATCAACGGCTTCTTTACGGGGTCGACCTCCTTTACGCCGTTTCAGCCGATCGAGCAGGGCATTCCACCGGTAATCGGACCGGACCTGTCGACCGGCGTGGCGACGCTGCCGCTCAATGTTGCCGACCGCAGCCCGTGGGGCGGGATGCTGCATCGCGGCTATATCCAATCATGGAATTTCATCGTGGAGCGCCGGCTTCCGGCCCAGTTCGTTACGACGGTAGGCTACGTCGGAACCAAATCCACGCATCTGCTGGCCGATCGGGACATCAATGCGGCGCCAGCGGGCGGCGGCGTAGCCGGACAGCAGCTTTATCCGGTGCTCGGCCGGACCGCGGCCACCACGATGTGGGATGGCTGGCTGAACAGCAACTATCATTCGCTCCAGGCTACCCTGACCCGACCGTTCACCAAGGGGATGATGTTCAAGGCAGCTTATACGTTTTCCAAGGCCATCGATCAGACCGACGAGGATGGCTGGGCTTCAGTCACGTGGAACTATCCGACGGTGCTCAACCGCAATCGCGCCCTTTCCGGGTTCGATCGCACGCATATCTTCCAGGCGGCTTATGTCGTCGAGCTGCCCTTCGGGCACGGCAAGAAACTGGCTTCGAAAGGCGTGGCCGCGGCAATCCTCGGTAACTGGCAGGCCAACGGCCTGGTCAGCGCATTTACCGGCATACCGTTTACTGTCACGGCGTCGACAGCCTCGCTGAACGCTCCGGGCAATGGACAGACCGCCGATCAGGTCACTGCGGCCGTTGCGAAACTCGGCGGTGTGGGACCAGGTGCGCCATTCTACGATCCCAATGCTTTTGCGCCGGTTCGCACGGCGCGCTACGGCACCAGCGGGCGCAATATCCTGCGGGCTCCCGGTGTGGTGAATACGGACCTGAGCCTGTTCCGAGCGTTCAAACTCAACGAGCGCTTCCGCCTGGAGGCCCGCGCCGAGGCGTTCAACCTAACCAATACGCCCCACTTCAGTACGCCCTCGGCGAACGTATCGGCTGGAAACTTTCTGGTGATTACCAGCGCGGCGGGGGCCACGGGCACGGGCGACGAACGCCAGTTCCGGTTCGGATTCCATCTCAGCTTCTGAGGTCGTCCGTTTCGCAATTTTCCGGCAAAGTTGATCTTGCCGACATATTCCCATATACTCGATCAGTATAATAGAGTAGATGGGAATACTGTCCATTATTTCGACCTTGTTTGTCTCCCCTTCGGCCCATGCCGGCAGGCCAATGGAAGGATTTGCGCGGACCTGCGCTCTGCTTGCGGGTATTCTTTTGCTCGCTCCCCCGGGCCTTTTTGCCCAGCAGGCGACCGGCAGCCTCACGGGCACCATTCGAGAACACGATGGCTCTCCGGCTTCGGGTATTTCGGTGCGGATTACCAATCAGGCTACCGGGGAGATGTTTGATACTCCAAGCAATGCCTCGGGTGTATTCCGGATCGCAACGTTGGCTCCGGGGAGCTATCGAGTCCGGGTGGAGCGTCCGCAATCCGGTCTCGACTTCCAAGTCGAGATCTTGCAACCCGGCCAGGCGATCGACGTCGGCACGCTAGTTTTGCCGCAGGAGGGGACGGCATCGCCACAGCCCAGCCCGGCCACCACCGGCCAAGCCGAGTCCCAGACTGCGATTTCCCCGGTTTACGAACAGGTAACGGTGACCGCCCGCCGTGTCGAAGAAGAAGCGCAAAGCGTTCCGATTCCGATGTCGGTCGTGAGCGCTTCTTCCATTGAGAAGACGGCGGCCTTCAACGTGAACCGGTTGAAGGAACTGATCCCCACCGTGCAGTTCTACTCCTCGAATCCGCGAAACTCGGCGATCAACATCCGCGGGCTGGGTTCCCCGTTCGGACTAACGAACGACGGCATCGAGCCGGGCGTCGGCTACTATGTGGACGGCGTCTTTTACGCCCGCCCGGCGGCGGCGACCCTGGATTTTGTCGACCTGGAGCGGGTTGAGGTATTACGCGGGCCGCAAGGAACGCTTTTTGGCAAGAATACGACTGCCGGCGCGATCAATATCACGACGCGCCGGCCTACCTTCACGCCGGAGGCCAATTTTGAGTTGAGCTACGGCAACTACGGATTCATCCAGGCGAAAGGCTCAATCAGCGGCCCGCTGACGAAGAAGTTGGCCGCACGATTGTCGTTCTCCGGAACACAGCGCGACGGCGTTCTTTACAATGTCAGGACCAAAGATGACGTGAACGATCTCAACAATGTTGGGGTGAGGGCGCAGTTCCTGTTCACCCCCAGCGACAAGCTTGTACTGCTGGTGTCGGGGGATTATACGCGTCAGAGACCCGAAGGCTACGCCCAGGTGGTCGCCGGCGTAGCACCGACTTTGCGGCCGGCGAACCGGCAGTATCCGGGAATCGCCGCGGACCTTGGTTATCGGCCGCCGAGCTTCTATGCATTCGACCGTCTGATCGACACGGATACGCCATGGCGTTCCGACCAGGATATGGGCGGCGCCTCGGTGGAGGCGGACTGGACGATCGGCAAGGGTCAACTGACTTCCATCACCGCATGGCGCTATTGGCTTTGGCGGCCCTCGAATGACCGTGATTTCATCGGACTTCCCGTTACCACGTCCTCGGCCGCTCCTTCCAGGCAGCGCCAGTGGACACAGGAAGTACGCTATGCCGGCGAGCTATCCTCTCGCGCAAATTATCTGCTCGGTTTTTTCCTTTTTCAGCAGAATCTCAACCCCGCTCCTTATCACAACCAGGAACAGGGCTCGGCGGCGGCGCGGTTTCTCCTCGCGCCGAGCGCACAGGCGGCAACCCCCGGTCTTTTGGATGGCTACGGCCAGAACATCAACTTCGACTTCAGAAACATCAGCGCGGCGGGATTTGGCCAGATCGAGTACTATCTGACCAAGCGCTTGCGTATCGCCCCCGGCCTTCGCATCAACTACGATCAGAAGAAATTGGACTACGACCAGCAAGTCTATGGGGGGCTGCAGACGGATAATCCCGCGCTAATCGCCCTCCAGCGATCGATTCTTTCGCCGCTGACTTACAAAGCGGATGTTGGAGATACCAACGTATCCGGTCAGGCCACATTGTCATACAAGGTCAGCGAGAATGTGAACGCCTATGCGACGTTCGCCACCGGCTTCAAGTCCATCGGCCTGAATCTGGGCGGCGTTCCCACCGATGCGGCGGGAATGCCGATCGTCTCGGCCGCAACGGTCAGGCCGGAGAGCGTGCGCCACTACGAGATCGGGATAAAGACCCAGCCTCTTCCCGGGCTCACCGTGAATGCAAATGCCTTCAACACTCCGATCCGGGACTTTCAGACACAAGTGGTGAACGCGCAGGTCGGGGTGCTGCGCGGGTATCTGGCGAATGCCCGAAAGGTGCGTGTGCGCGGTATTGAACTTGACGCCAACTACCGAGTGAATGACAGCCTCACTTTGTACACGTCCGGAGCCTTTACGGATGGGCGATACATTTCTTTCCGGGATGCGCCGGCGCCGCTGGAGGATACTGGCGGACCTCAGGACAAGGACATCTCAGGCTCGGTCCTCCCCGGCATCTCGAAATGGGCCTTTTCCTTTGGGGGCGAGTACGCGAAACCGGCGAGCTTTCTTGGGCAGCGAGGAGAGTTTTTCGCGCGCGTCGACGCCAGTTGCCGCTCCTGGTTTTCCTCTAATCCATCCTTTTCCCGGTACCTCATCGTGGATGGTTACTCCCTGGTCAACCCCCGGGTCGGCTTCCGGACTCGGGAGGGCTGGGCACTTTCCGTGTGGGCTCGCAACGTAATGAACACGAATTATTTCGAGCTGCTCTCGGCGGCACCCGGCAATTCCGGTCTTTACGTGGGACTGCCCGGGGATCCCCGAACATTCGGGGTGACACTCAGCCGGACATTCGGCGGCAAAGCTTCCGGAACAAACCGCAGCTCCGGCGACAATGGAGATACTGGCTCCAGCCAAAATGCGGCCGCAAGGAGAGGAACTGATCCGAAGCGGCAGGGTGCCGCCGAGAAAGCCGTCCCGCCGGAGCCGGACCCAGGGGCTGACCGGCAGCCGGCATCCGGGGGCTTGCTGGAATCCGATGCCGCGTTCCGGACTCTGCCGGGCCGTCCCGGCCTTTGGGTCACCGGCCAAACCTTACCGGCCGGGGCGATGACGGGGAAGAGCTACTTCTGACGTTCGCCTTCAGCGACTGCACGAAGTTTGCTGCGCAGGTTCGCCGCTAGAATGTTAGGAGTGACAAAAACCATTCTCGCGATCCACGCACATCCTGACGATGTCGAGATTTTAGCCGGCGGCACGATGGCCCAGCTTGCCGCGGCCGGTCACCGGGTGGTGATCGCCACCATGACGCCGGGCGATTGCGGCTCTCAGGACCAGGGCCCCGAGGAGATTGCGGCCATCCGTCGCGCGGAGGCGGCGAACTCGGCGCGGCTGATCGGCGCCGAATATGTCTGCGTCGAGTTTCGAGATCTGGCGGTTTTCAGCGATGATCCCTCTCGCCGCCGGGTGACGGAGGTGTTGCGGCACGTGCAGCCGGACCTGGTTCTGACGGCGTCTCCGATCGACTACATGTGCGACCATGAAGCCGCCAGTGAGCTGGTGCGGGATGCCTGCTTCGCCGCACCCGCTCCCAACTATCAGACGCACTTGCCCAATCCAGCGCCGCCAATTCCGGCCATTCCGCACCTCTATTTCCTCGACCCGCTGGGCGGTGTAGATCGCGAGAACCGCCCCGTGCTGCCGGACTTCTGGGTGGACGTGGGAGCGTTTTTCGAGACCAAGCGCGCCATGCTGGCCGAGCACAAGAGCCAGCGGGAGTGGTTGCTCAAGCATCACGGCATCGACAATTATTTGGAGATGATGGAACGCTCGACGCGCGAGCAGGGGAAGCGCGCCGGTGTGGAGTTGGCGGAGGGATTCCGCCGCTACAAGGGCCATCCCTATCCGGAGACGCCGCTGCTGGAGGACCTGCTGGGGAAGACAGTGATCCGGCGCGAGTAGGTGGCGGGTACCGCGGCCGTCAGGGAGCGACGGTTTTCTGCACGATCTTCCAGAGCAGGTTGGTGCCTTCTGCCAGGGCTTGAAGGGAGAGGCGTTCATCGTTGCCGTGAGCGCGGCTGTCGCGGTCCGCCCGGACAAACAAAGGTACACCGTAGACGGCCATACCCCTCTGGCGGAGATAGGAGCCGTCGGTGGCGCCCCGCTGCATGTAGGGTACGGTCAGGCTGCCGGGCTTGGCCTCCCGGAAGACGGACTCCATGTTGTGATACAGCACGGTGGTCAAAGAACTGGGCTCGGTAGCCGGCATGTCCTGACCGGGCGCCTGCTCCACCTGGATGGCGTTGTCGTGGAGGATGCGGCGGATACGGGCCACCACCTCCTCCTTGGTTTCGTTGGGAAGGCGGCGCACGTCAATCTGTGCTTCGGCCACATTGGGGATCACATTGATCTTGGTCCCGGCCGTCAGGATAGTGGGCGAGATGGTGGTACGCAGTTGCGCGTCCAACTCGGGATCCCGCTCGCGGATCTGGTTGGCGGTGGCCGCCGCGGTGCTTTCATGCTGCAGCCGCGGAAGCAGGGGAGCCAGCCAGCGAAAATCGTCGAGCCTGGCCATGGCGGCAAGATAGCGGCGGGTGGTGGTGTTGAGCCGCACGGGTTGATCGGCATCCGCCAGCCGCACTACGGCGCGAGAGACGGCCAGCACCGGATTATCGGCCCGAGGGAGCGATCCGTGACCGGCGGTGCCGTGCGCCCGGAGGATCATGCGGGTGGGAATCTTCTCGGTGGTCTGCACTTGGTAGACACGCTTGCCGGAAGGGAGGTCCATGACAAAGCCGCCCTCATTGAGGGCGAATTCCGCGTCAATGCGGCTCCAGGCATTGCGAAGCATCCACTGGATACCGGTGGAGCCGGCCTCTTCATCGGCCTCCGAGAGCAAAATCACATCGCGATTGAGGGGGACGGCCCGGCGCTTCAGTTCCACCATCACGGCCATTTCAGCGGCCAGCAGGGATTTGTCATCCTGGGAACCGCGGCCATAGATGCGGTCTTCGCGGATTTCGGCGGAAAACGGCGGGACGGTCCACTGGGCTGGATCGGCCGGAACGACGTCGGAGTGGGCCATCAGCAGCAGCGGCCGGGCGGCGCCGGAGCCGGCCAGGCGGGCCACCACGTTCCAGCGTGAAGGGTCCGCGCCCAAGGCCTCGCAGGGGATGCCTTCCGCGTCCAGCACGCGTTTTACATAGGCGGCCACCCGGGTCTCGTTTCCGGGAGGATTCGTCGTATCGAGGCGCAGTAAGTCGATAAGATAGCGCTGGGTGCGCTCCGGCAGCGTATCCGCCCTCGCGGGTAGTTGCGGCGCGAGCAGGAGGAGAACCGCTGCCGGAAAGAGAATCCTATGTTTCCGCCGGGGCATGGTCCAGGATGGATTCTGTTTTACGATCCCAGTAGAGTTTCTTGCCTTCGCGGTAGGAGCGAGCGGCCATGATGCAAGCGACCGAATGCGCATATCCGGCCTCAACGGGGGCGTTGGGCTGCTTGCGGCTGCGGATACATTCGATCCAGTTGGTCATGTGATACGGGGCATTGTCACTGATATAGGTGGGCGGCGTTTTGTCGCTGCCCGGAAGGGTGACCATGCGTTCGGGCCGCTGGATATATGGATCGTCCTCGTGATTGCCTCTCTCCTCGACCAGCTTCCACCGGGGGCTGCCTTCGCCGCCGATGTTCACGAGGGTGGCCTTCTTGCCCATGATGCGGGTGAAACTGTCGGAATCGTTGCCGAAACTGGAGGAATAACTAACCAGGAAGCCCTCGGGGTACTCCATCAGAGTCTGGAAGGTGTCCGGATTCTCGCGGCCGTCCTTCCACGCGAAGATGCCGCCCGCGGAGACGACCGAGTGGGGAAAATGGTCGTTGAGGAAATAGTGGCAGAGGTCAATTCCGTGGCTTAGCCACTGGTCTGCGATACCGCCGGAGAACTCCTTGTACAAGCGGAATTCGAAATAAAGCCGCGGGTCGAACGGACGGTACGGCTTGGTCAGCAGCCAACGTTTCCAGTCCGTGTCGGCTTCGCGGATCTGTTGGACTTCGGGCCGTCCTCTCCAGCGCGGGCCGTGGTAATTCCAAACAATTTCGTACTTACTGACCTCGCCCAACACGCCCGTACGGATCAGGTCGCGAACGGCGATCTGGTAAGGCTCGCTGCGGTGCTGTGTGCCGATCTGTACAACCAGGTTGCGGGAAATCACTGCATCGCGCGCCGCTTTGCCTTCCGCGAGCACATTAGCGAAAGGCTTTTCGCAGTAAGCATCCTTTCCCGCTTCGGTAATCATACGGAGGATGGGCGCATGCTGAAAATCGCCGGTGGACAGGATGACCGCGTCTACTTCTTTGAGCGCGAGCAGCTCTTCCATGTACTGGAATGTGCGAGGCGCACGCCCGTAGGCTTCCTGCGCCCGCGCCGCGGCCTTTTCGCGATTGACCTTCCAAAGGTCGCAGACTGCCGTCATTTCCACGTTTTGCGCGGCTTTGAGATGGGCGGCTATTCTGGCCAATTCGGAGCCGCGGCTGCCGGTGCCAATGTGGCCCAGGAGAATGCGGTCATTGGCACCTTTGATGCGGGAGTAGGAGAACGCCGTACCGGCGAACGCAGCGCCACCGGCAGCCAGGAAAGACCGACGATTGATCTTACTCATGACTTCCCTCGAAGGATTTCGTTAGTGTACCACCGCCCGGCCGGCGGTTTCGAAGGCGTACTATCGTGGCGCGGGTGGGAGTGCATCCAGCACTCCGGCGACGGCGCGTAAGAGGCCATCCCGGGTAAACGGCTTCGGAACTACGGGAAAGCCCTTCAGGCTGGCAAACTGCTGGATCATGGCGCTGTCGTGAAATCCCGAGATGAACAACACGCGAAGGTCGGGCTTCAGCGTTTGCAGGCGAGAGGCCAGAACGGGGCCGGTGAGATCCGGCATCATGACATCGGTTAGAAGGAGGTGGATCGGCGTGGCCGTGTTCTCAAAGATACGAATAGCATTCCAGCCGTTATCAGCCGCCAGCACTTCGTAGCCGGCGGTACTCAGAATGACGCGGACCAGATGCAGGACCGAAGCATCATCATCCACTACAAGGATGGTCCGACCGTTGGATGGCTGTACGTGCGACCCTGCTGTCCCCATGAATCGTCTCCGTGCCGAGCCACTTCAGCCTTCACGGACGAGATAAGATACGGAGCCCGGGTAAGTTTGGAGTAGAGCCTACTCCTGTGCTTAAAACCCCGCATGGTCATTATAACCTTTCGTTTGAAAAATTTCGCGGAAATGAGAGTGAGGGCACATTCATGGGATATGGATATTGCATTTCGTGCGGTATCGATCATTCCAGGCTTGGAGGTGCGACTCCCACTAACTAAAATGCAAATATCGCGTTGGGCCGGCAATTCATCTGTCCGGAATAGGGTCTGACCGGCCGATCCTGGAGGGGAAAAAGTCTGGGTTGGGTGAACCAGGGGCCTTGGAAAAGAAACGACTGAATCCGGAGACGGGAGATGCTTCCGGGCGGCTGGAAAATGAGGCGTTGGCTGCCGGACACAGCCAGCGACTGGAGAGCCTGGGGTTGCTGGCGGGTGGTGTAGCCCACGACTTCAATAACCTGCTCACAGGTATTCTAGGCAATGCGAGCCTCGCGCTGGAGTTACTCCCCGATGTCGAAGCAGTCCGGCCGCTCCTCGAAGATGTGATTGCCGCAGCGTACCGTGCAGCCGGGCTCACGCGCCAGGTGTTGGCATACTCCGGAAAAGGTAAGCTGCTGATCGAGCCGTTTGGCTTGAGCACCGCAGTCGCGGAGACTTGCCGGACACTCGGAGCCGGTCTGCCGAAAAGTGTGGACGTGCGCCTTGACCTGGCGGAGGAATTGCCGTTGATGCTCGGCGAGGTGAGCCAGATTCACCAGATCGTTATGAATCTGGTGCTGAATGCGGCTGAATCGCTGGGAGAGCGGGCCGGGGTGGTGATGGTGCGCACGCGGCAGGAACGCATTGAAAAGAGCGTACCTGGCGCAGGGCCTGTTCCGACTGAGCTGCCGCCTGGGGAATACCTGGTGTTGGAGGTGGAAGACGAGGGCTCCGGTATGGATGCGGAGACGCAGACCCACATTTTTGATCCGTCCTTTTCCACCAAAAACGCAGGCCGCGGGCTCGGGCTGGTAGCGGTGGCTAACAGCATCTCTCGCTACAGCGGCGCCATTCAGGTACACAGTGAACCAGGTCGCGGAAGCATTTTTCGCGTCCTGTTTCCTCGTTCGGCCGCATCTGCGGCGCGAAGCGGAACCGAGGCTCCGGAGCCGGCGGTAGTCCAACTATCGGGTACCGTGTTGGTGGTAGACGATGAGGAGAGCGTGCGGCGTGTCGCCAAGCTTGCGCTGACCCGCCTGGGCTGTTCCGTGCTCGTGGCGGCTGATGGAGTCGAGGCGATCGAGGTTTTCCGCCAGTCTGGCCCGGAGATTTCACTGATCCTCCTGGATATGACGATGCCGCGCCTCAGTGGAGCCGAGACCTTGCACCGCCTGCGCGAGATTCGGGCGGATGTCCCCGTGGTGATTTCGAGCGGGTACGGCGAGATCGAGGCTGCACGCCGCCTGCCGCTCGATTCCGTCGCCGGATTTCTACAAAAGCCATATACTGCGACGATCCTCGCCGCCAAGGTGACTTCGGTCTTGGCTGGCAGGGAACCGGGCGCCGGCCGCATCCGGGCCGCCCGGAACTCCATAGACTGACGGTAATCGCCCGGGGGCGTGTCAACCTGGCGAATCTCGACCTTGCCGTAGCACATCGAAGCAGAGGAGGAGCTCTGAGACGATGCAACTGGGTATGATCGGGCTGGGGAAGATGGGGGCGAACATGGCGGAGCGCCTGGGGCTCGCCGGCCACCAGATCGTGGGGTACGACCGGGACGCGGCGGCGGTTCGGAAGGTGGTGGATAAGGGGGGTGCCGGCGCCGATTCCCTGACATCACTGGTACGCCAGTTGACGCCCAGGCGGGCCATCTGGATTATGGTGCCGGCCGGGGGTCCGGTGGACCAAACCATTCAAGAACTGCTGCCTTTGCTCGCTCCGGGCGACATTCTGATTGACGGCGGAAACTCCAACTACAAAGATTCGCAACGGCGCGGCGCGGAACTTCAGGCCAAAGGGTTTCGGTTCGTGGATGCCGGTACGAGCGGCGGCATCTGGGGTTTGCAGGCGGGTTATAGCATGATGGTCGGCGGCGAGACGGATGCGGTGGAGTATCTCCGCCCGATCCTGGAAGCGCTGGCTCCGGCGCCCGACAAAGGCTGGGGGCACGTGGGGCCATCCGGGGCCGGCCACTTCGTCAAGATGGTCCACAACGGCATTGAGTACGGCCTGATGCAGGCTTACGCCGAAGGGTTTGAGTTGATCCGCCGCAAAGAGGAGTTCCATCCGGACCTGACGCAGATCGCCGACATCTGGCGCTATGGCAGCGTGGTGCGCTCCTGGCTGCTGGATCTGATTTCGGATGCCTTGCGAAAGAATCCGGGTCTGGAGGGGATCGCGCCTTACGTGGCCGATTCGGGCGAAGGGCGCTGGACGGCCAAGGAAGCAATCGATCTGGGCGTGGCGATGCCGGTGATTTCGGCTTCGCTGGACCGGCGCTTCCTCACGCACGATGCCGAACGTTTCGCAGACCGTCTGCTGGCCGTGACGCGACAGGAGTTCGGCGGACACGCCGTCAAGACCGAGGCAGGGAAGGCGCCAAAGTGAGGGCCACCGCTTTGTTTTTCGACGTGGGCGGCGTGCTGGCGACCAACGGCTGGGACCACGGCGCCCGCCGCCGGGCCGCCGAGGAGTTTCACCTGGAATGGGAGGAATTCGAGGCACGCCATCAGCAGGTGGAGGCTAACTTCGACCTGGGGCGGGTCTCCCTGGCCGATTACCTGGAGTGCGCCGTCTTCTATCGACCACGAACGTTCTCTCGGGAGGCCTTCCGGGAGTTCATGTACGCGCAGTCTCAACCCGACTCGGAGAGCCTGGCGCTGGTGGCCGAGATTGCGTCGGGGGGCAGGTATCTGCTGGCCATGCTGAATAACGAGTCGGTGGAATTGAATCGCTATCGCATTGACCTGTTCGGTCTCCGCCGGTGGTTTACGGTTTTCTTCTCGTCCTGCTATCTGGGTGTCCGCAAGCCGGACGAGAAGATCTACCGGCTGGCCATCGATCTGACGCAGCGCGATCCGGCGGAGTGCGTGCTGATCGACGACCGGGCGCTGAATGTGGAGTCGGCCGAGCGGGCCGGGTTGGCAGCGATCCGGTTCGAATCGGCCGCGCAGTTGCGCGCGGAGCTATCGCGGCGCGGGTTGATTTAGTGTTATGACCGGGTGATTCGGTTCGTCCGCTTGCTGCGCGCGCGGTTCCGTTCCGCCACTGAACCGATCGCGTGGCTGAAGCCCCGCAGCAGACTGAAAGTCTGCCCCACAACTCACGGGTTAGAGTGGAGGGATGCCGATCCGGGTCAGCCGTTTCCGCCATATCCAACTGCGGCGGATCCTTGCCATCGAAGAGGCTGCTTTTCCCGGCGAGGCATATAGCCGGCGGATGTTCCTGGATCTGGAATGCGAGTGCGGCCCGCTCTTCTATGTGGCGCGGCGGGGTGTGCGCATCGTGGGCTATATGGTGACCTGCCTGGAACGGGAATCAGCCGAGATCGTCTCCATCGCCGTGCACCCGGAGGCGCGCGGCCTCGGGGTGGGGTCGGCGCTGATGCGCCACACCTTGAGCCGGCTCCGCAGGCTGGGAGTCAGCCGGCTGGAACTGATGGTGCGCGCGACCAATGCGGCGGCCATCCGGTTCTACCGGCGTTTCGGCTTCCGGCGCGTTCGCCGTGTGCGCGGCTATTACGAGGATGGAGGCGACGGGCTTTGCTATCGTCTGGATCCGGTCAGAATCGAAAGCGCAACGAAACCTGGAGCGACCGGGCGCCTCCGGCCTGGAAGAGGGGAGCGAGGCCGCTGCCCGGACTGCCCGTGCCCATCATCAGATTAAGCATGGAAGGCGAGCTTCCGAACAGGGGGCTGGTGAGGTAACGGATCGGGTCGGCAAAGTTGGGGTGATTCAACGCATTGAAGGCTTCCATACGCATCTGGAGCACATGTTCACCGCGCACATGGAACTCACGCGGCAGTGCGAGGTCCACCTGGTACATCCGGAAGGCGGTGATGGCGTTGCGCCCGAGGTTGCCCTGCACCATGTCCTCGCTGATAGCCTGAAACGCCGCATTGTTCAGGCGCCGGCCGCCAGGCGCCTGGGGATCGGTGATCCAGATTGGCTGGCCCGGCAGCAGATCCGGACGAAAGGCGTTGGCGAAAGAGATTCCCGTTGCCTGCTCGTTGCTGAGGACGTTGATCGGGAAACCAGTGCGAGCGTGGAGCACGCCGTCGATCGACCAGCCGCGAAGCCAGCCGGAGAGCCGGCCTGCACCAGGCGGAGGGATCTCCCACGTAAAGGCGGCGCTGAGCATCTGGCGCACGTCGAAATCGGATGAAGCGCGATCCTGGCGCCGGCTGACGTCGGGGCCGGCCCAGTAGATGGCCGCATCGCTCGAACTGTTGTCGAGCGAGTGTGCCCAGGAGTAGGACACCATGCCCTGAAGGCGGCGGCCGAGCCGGCGGCGGTATTGGAGCTGTAAGCCGTTATAGCGGGACCGGCCGTTGTTGGTGGCAAGGGCCACCCAAGCGGTGGGGCTGTTGCCATCGCCGCCCATCTCGCGGCGAATCAGGCGGCGTCCCTGCGAGCCGACATAGCTGGCGACGACCACATCCCGATCCGTGAAGGCGTGCTCGACCGAGGCGCTATACTGCGCCACCACGGGCAGACGCAGCCCCGGAACAAAGCCGAAGCTCAGCAGGGCGGGAAATGGCGCGCTATGCTGGCTTCCAAACTGCCGGACGCTCAAGGGGCCGCCGTTGACCACGTCGGTAGCGATGCTGAAGCTGGAATCGTAATAGAGGCCGGCGCCCAGACGCACGACCGTGCCGCCTTTTTCCCGCGGCCGAAAGGCGAGGCCGAAGCGTGGAGCCAGATTGTTGAAGCGCTGCGGCCAGATGGGGGCAGCTCCCTCGATCACGGTGCCCCTTTCCGGATCGAGAAAATAGGACTCCCGGTTCGAACTCGGCGCCGGGCTATATTCCCAGCGGAAACCATACGTGGCCGTCAGGCGCGGCGCAATGCGCCAGGTATCCTGGACGAACAGAGAGAGCTCCCGCACCACCGCGGAATCGAATTCGGGCTCGGAGCTGGAGGTCCACAGGTCGCGGGCGGAGAGGAAATCGTCAAAGCTGTTGGCGATCACGCTGTAGGTGCCGGAAGCATCGCGACGAGTGGGGGCCAGGCGCCGATATTCGGCCCCCACGCGCATGGAATGGGTCCCGAGGGTGATGCTGGTGGTTTGCGAGACGTGATACTGGGTCTGCTGGCGGTCACCTTCCCGGCCCAGGGTTACCGGGCTTACCCCCGAAATGGAGAAACGCAGCAGGCGGTCGCAGACACCGCTGGTGTGCACCAGGTGGGTGATCACCGATTCCAAAGCGCAATCCGGCGAGAAATTGTCCTGGTCTTTCCAGAAGGTGTGAGCGGTGGCTGACGAGGCATTGGCGCGAAGGTCGAAGATCAGATTGCTGCGGGCGCGGAGGTTCAGTCCCAGGGTCAGGCTGCGGGAGCGGAGATTCAACTGGCTGATCTGAGTATTGCCGAATTCGTTAAACGAAGGGGAGTCGTTGTAACGGCCGAAAACGGTAAGGCGCGAGCTGATGGCGTGGTCCAGCCGGAAACTGCCGACGTCGAGGCGCGAGGGGCGGTTGTTGCGACCGGTCCAGACCGCCAGGTCGGGGCCAAGCTCAGGACCGTTGGGCGCAGGAAAGAAGTTGAGAAGAGGCTGGAGCCAGTCCGGAGAAGAGGCGCGCGCTGCGAGCGAGGGCACGGGGGTCTGCCAGGCGAACGGCTGCAAAAGGCGCAGGCCCTCGTAGGAAGCGAAGAAGAACGTGCGATCGCGCCAGACCGGGCCTCCCAGGCCGGCGGCAAAATCGTGCAGGCGCAGAGCCGCGCGTCCGTCTCCGCTCTGGTTCGAGAACCAGTCATTGGCGCCCAGGTCCTCATGGCGGAAGCCGTAGAGGAAGGATCCGTGAAATTCGTTCGATCCGGAGCGGCTGGCCAGGTCCACCTGGGCTCCGGGCAGTTTGCCGAACTGCGGAACCACGGTGGCGGTCTGCACGCGAAAGTCCTCCAGGGCTTCGAGCGAGATCAGGCTGTGCAGGCTGCCGAGCGCGGTCATGCCCGGAAGAGTCCCTCCGGTGGACTGAGCCGGAAGCCCACCGCCGCTGACGCCGGTGTTGGCGCTGACGCCGTCGATGGTGAAGTAGTTACTGTTGGGGCGCTGGCCATTCACCGAGAACTGGCCGGGCTCGCCGCGGGTGGCAGGCGTCACCACGGCGCCGGGGGCCAGTTCCAGCAGCCCCAGCAAACTGTGCCCGTTGACGGGCAGGTGCTCGATGCGATCGCGGCCGATCACGGTGCTTACCGAACCGTCCTCGCGGTTGAGCAGGGGGGCAGCGTCTTCCACGGTGACCGTCTCTTTGACGCTGCCCACGGCCAGCTCGAAGTCGGACCGTCCCGGCCGGGCCAGTTCCAGCCGCACGCCGAAGCGGATCATGGTGCGGAAGCCTTCCTTGCGAACCATGATTTTGTAAATGCCCGGCTGCAGCGAGGTGACCAGGTAGCTGCCATCTTCCTGGGAAAGCGTCTCGCGCCGGAAGCCGCTCTCTTCGTTGACCACGCTAACCGAGGCTCCCGGAACGGCTGCTTGGGAAGGATCGAGAATCACGCCCGAGACATAGGAATAGGGTTGGGCGCGCGCAAGCGCCGTCCCTGCCAGGGAGAGGAGTACGACCGGCAGGAACCGGCGCCAGGGTGTCATTTGGCCGCACTCGCGGGCACTGCGGCAACCAGTTGGAGGTAGCTGTCCGAAGCGGCGTGGAGCTGCAGGAGTCCGTTGAGGAGATCCTGGGGAAGCCGGCCCTCGGACGCCGGCGAAGAGGCTCCGGCGAACATGGCCGCCAGCAGCGTCTCCACATTTCGCGCGGAGTGGAACAGTTTTTCGGTGGCCGCCTGCCAGGAGCCGGCCGTGATTGGATTTCCGGGAGCGAGTGCCGTTTTTGCGCCCAGGGAGGCTAACACGGGGTCGAGTAGACGCTGCAACTCGACGGTCTGGCGCGCGAGCACGCCGGCGTGTTCCTGTTCCAGCCTGCGCAACAGTTGCTGCTCCTGAACGCCCAGCCCGGCTTCCGCCGCCGGCGGAAAGCGATCCGCCAGCCGCCGCAGCGCATAGACCCGAGACATCACTGAGTCACCCATATCCAGGGCTTGGCTTGCCAACTGTTCGAAGTATACCCGGCCTCCCACCTGCTCTTCCAGCCGGGCTTGCAGGCCGGGTAGTTCGGCGCGAGCGGTGACTCCGGCGGCGGACGGCGGCTCGGCCGGGGGATGGGCTGCGGGATCGGAGAATTCCACTACGACTCGCGGCAGTGAGGCCAATACCTGCTGAATCCGCTGGCGCCGTTCGGGGGGTACGCCCACGCCGGTGACCAGGATCCGGCTGCCGTTGCGCCGAACTTCGACCGGATCGCCCAGATCAGCGCCCACCTGGTGGAGGGCGGCCAGCACCTGCAGTTCATCCCCTGGAGACGCTGCGACCGGCGGGGGAGTTGGCGCCGGAGTCAGGGCAGGCTGTGGAGCGGGCTGCGGGGGCGCGTCACCGCTTTCCGTGCTTTCCGTGGTGGAAGCCACGGCATCGGGCTCGGCAGACGAGCTCAGCTCAGTGATCTCGATCCACTCTCGATTGCGAAATTCCAGGCGCTGCCCGGTGGGGTGGAAATCGCGGGCGTCCAGGCGCAGAGTGGCTTCCGCCAGTTCACCGATGCGGGTACTGGTGCGGATCTGATAGTAGGACGGGTGATCCACTGAGCCGTCCACCGGCGTCACTTCGTCCTGCTTTTCGGGAAGCTGATCGCGCCATTCCTGGTAGGAACGCGCGCTCAGGGGATCCTCCCAACTATAGTGAGCCGCCAGGAACATGGCCTGCAGCGAGGCCGCTTCCGGCGCCTCGGGAAGGGTGGTGGCCGCGGCAGAAGTGGTCTTGCCGATCACGCGCGTGACCCGATGCCGCCGGCTGCGGATCTGGATGCGGCGCGGAGTGTTGGGACGGGTTTCGGCAGCCGCCACCGCTTTTTTCAGCAGGGCGGCGGCTTGCACTGACGGCGCATGCTGGAACTGATAAGCGACCATCAGCAGGACCACTAAGGCAACCGTCGACGGTACCAGCCAGGTGGGGCGTGTGAACGGCAACAGCACACGCCGGCACAGCCGTTCCCACAGCGACGGCACGGCCAGCGACCGGTCGATTTCGGTCATGCGCCGCCGCAGGTCCGCCCAGGGAGCGGGCGGTGGGGGCAGATAGACCTGTAAGACCTGTTGGCGATACCGCACGCATTCGCCGGTGATCTTCTGGAACTCAGCCAACTCCATGCGGCACTGCCAGCAGGCCTGCAAGTGCTCCCGGATCTGCGCGGTTTCGGCGGGACCCAACTCCCCGTCGAGGTAGCGCAGCAACTGGTCGTCTTCAGGATGGCGGACTTGAAGACTACTCATGATTCACCTTCCTCAGCCTGACGAGCGCGCGGCGTAAGAATTCTCCGACCGCGGAGGCGCTGATGCCCAGCACCAACCCGATCTCGGGGTAGCGCAATCCCTCCAGGCGCAGATGCAGACAGCGCCGCTGCTGCTCGGACAGCCCTTCCACCGCCCGGTGGAAGCGCAACATCCGCTCGCGTTCCATTAAACCCTGCTCCGGGTCGGGGTCGCGGCCGGTGAGGCGTCCCTCCAGGGCCGGATCGAACGGCGCGAGATGGCTCTCCCTGGCGCGGATCTTGAGACCCAGGTTGTGCGCGACTCGAAAAATCCAGGCCCGGCTGTTGCGGATCTGCTCACCTTTACGCAAGGTCACGTAGAGCCGCAGAAAGACCTCTTGGGCCGCCTCCTGCGCCTGCGCGGGCGAGAGACCAAGCGTCAGCAGGTAGCGATAGACGTCCTCGCGAGCTTCCTCGAATAGCTGCGCGACCTGATCCTGTAAGGTCTCCAAAGCCGGCTCCTGCCGGACAACCCGCGCCAGTTCTTCAGGAAGCGAGAAGGACGACATGATTCCTCGATGGCTCGACGTGCTGCCTTCCACTCATCATAAGCTGCCCGACCCAAGACCCGGGACCATACCGTTTCAACTACAGCATGTGCGAAAAATCTCATCCCGGCGAAGATTATTTCGAGCCAGGCGTAGTGAAAATCGCAATTTTGCGGTCTTCGAAACTTACCGGTAATCCGGTTTCTATGCCAACTGCTCCGGTTGTGTCCGTGACTGTTGTAACTTTCAACAGCAGCAGCGTGATTCAGCGCTGTCTGGAAGCTGTTCTCCGGCAGGAGGGCCCTCCCTTCGAGGTTTTGGTGGTGGACAATGCCTCAACCGACAGCACGCGCGAGATCCTGGCGGGCTTCGAGCATCTGGTGCGCGTGATCTATAACCAGGGGAATATCGGCTTTGCGGCCGCCCAGAATCAAGCCATTGCGGCGAGCCGGGGGCAATGGGTCCTGACGCTCAACCCCGACGTTCTCTTGCGGCAGGGATTCCTGGAGCGCCTGCTGGAGGCGAGCCGCGCCGACGGGTCCGTAGGCAGCGTCTGTGGCAAGCTGCTGGCCATCGGGCCCGCTTTTGAGCCGCTGCCCGAGCCGTTGCTCGACTCCACCGGGATCTATTTCACCCCTTCCATGCGGCACTTCGACCGCGGCTGGCACGAGCCCGATCAGGGCCGCTTCGACCAAATGGAGTACGTCTTCGGGGCCAGTGCCGCCGCCGCGCTCTATCGCCGCGAGATGATCGAGGACGTTTCGGAGGAGGGCGGATTCTTCGATCCGGATTTCTTTGCCTATCGCGAGGACGCCGACCTGGCGTGGCGGGCGCGGCTGCTGGGCTGGAACTGCCTCTACGTTCCGGAGGCGACCGCCTACCATATCCGGCGGGTAGCCCCGGGGAACCGGCACGAGATTCCGGCTGTGCTCAATATGCATTCGGTGAAGAACCGCTTCCTGATGCGCGTGAAGAACATGACCGGGGGTCTGTACCGGCGCTGCTGGCTGCCGGCGACCGCGCGCGATCTGTTGGTCATAGCCGCCTGTCTGCTGTGGGAGCAGAGCTCGCTACCAGCATTCTGGCACGCAGCCCGCTGTCTGCCCTCGGCGCTGCGAAAGCGCCAGAGTCTCATGCGACGGCGGAGGGTGAGCGACGAGGACCTGGCAGTCTGGTTCTGCGCCGAACCGCGCGCGCAGCCTTGTCCGGAGCGCGCGGCGGCTGCATGCGACACGCTGCCGGTGTAGACACGCGACAATGAGGGCATGGCTTCGTTGAAGGACCGTGCCGGATGCATCGGGGAAGACCTGCGGCGTATCCGGGCGGAGGCTCCGCTCATTCACAACATCACCAACTACGTGGTCATGAATACCACGGCAAACGCACTGCTGGCGCTGGGTGCGTCCCCGGTGATGGCGCATGCCGAGGAGGAGGTCGAGGAGATGGCCGCGATCGCCGGCGCCCTGGTGATCAATATCGGCACGCTCAGCGCTGCTTGGGTGCGCTCGATGCGGTTGGCCGGGGGCGCCGCCCGCGGGGCGGGCAGGCCGGTCGTCCTCGATCCGGTGGGCGCGGGAGCCACGCGGTTCCGCACGGAAACGGCACGGGAGTTGCTGCGCGAGCTTACTCCCACGGTGGTGCGGGGCAATGCCTCGGAGATACGGGCGCTGGTATTGGCCGACGCTCGCACCAAGGGCGTTGACAGCAGCCACGGCTCCGATCAGGCGCTCGCGGCGGCGCGGATCGTGGCCCGCCAGCCGGGCACGGCAGCCGTGGTGAGCGGCGCGGTTGATCTGGTGGTTTCCTGCGAGCGCGTCACGCGCATCGCCAACGGACATCCGCTCATGCCCAAAGTTACCGGCCTGGGCTGCACGGCGACGTCGCTGGTCGGCGCCTTCGCGGCAGTCAACCCCGCGGCCCACGATGCGGCAGTAGGCGCCATGGCGGTGATGGGCATTGCCGGAGAGATCGCGGCCGAGAAGGCCGAAGGGCCGGCGAGCTTCCTGGTGCGCTTTCTCGATGCGCTCTACCAGATCGACGAACCGGCCATCGCCAGCCGGCTGAAGATCGAAGAAGCATGAGGCGCCGCCCGGACTGGAACCTCTACCTGGTTACCGATCGCTTACTGGCGGGCGGACGTCCGATCGAAGACGTAATCGCGGCGGCTGTGCGCGGAGGCGTGAGTGTCGTACAGCTACGCGAGAAACAGGCCGGGACGCGCCAATTCGTGGAGCTTGGGCGGAAGTGCCTGGCTCTGCTCCGGGCGCTGGGAATCCCCCTGATCATCAACGACCGCGTGGATGTGGCGCTGGCGGTCGGAGCCGACGGGGTCCATATCGGCCAGGAGGATATGGAATACGCGATGGCCCGGCAACTGCTCGGCCCGGAGGCGATCATCGGGCTTTCGGTGGAGACTCCCGGCCAGGCGGAGGAACCGGAGGCAAGGGCGGTGGACTACTTGGGCGTGGGGCCTATCTTTTCCACGCCTACCAAGCCCGATGCCGCGGCCGCCTGGGGACTGGAGCGATTGCGCGAGCTGCGGGCGCGGTCCGGGCAGGTGCTGGTGGCGATCGGCGGCATTGGGACTGCGAACGCGGCGCAGGTGATCGAAGCGGGCGCCGATGGCCTGGCGGTGGTGTCGGCGATCTGTGCCGCCCCCGATCCGGAGCAGGCCGCGCGTGAATTATGCCGCGAGATCGCCCGCGGGCGCGCGCGATAAAGACCACCTGGCGTGGCGCCGGAAGCGCCGCAAATGTTCCGGACAGGATCGCTATTTCTGTCGAATACTTTTATTATTTCGCGCAATTGCGTCTTTTGCCGGTATGTATTAAACTCAGGCAGTTCGAATTCATCGTGCGGGAGGGGCGCGTGCTCGCACAGGAAGAGGAGAAAAGGTCCCGTGACAGGCTCAGAAACCAGGTATTCCAAACGAATTGATAAGTTTTCCCGCGTTTTGCTTGCCACGACGTGTTTGACGGTTGCTTCCGGCACCGCTGCGACCGCTTCAACCATTACAGAGGGAACCAGCCCGGCACCATCCGATTTTCCTAATACTGCTCCCGGGTATGCGTTGCCGAGGGACACGGATCAGGTATATGGGGTGGTGAGCGGCGGGTCAGACCAGGATTGGTTTCAATTTCAGAATCTTGCACCGAATACCAGTTTTCAATTGAGGGCGACCTTCAATCCCACCGGGGCAGAGACCGGGCTGACGGTGGCGGTCTATAACTCCAGCCAAGCCCTTCTTGCGACCCAAACTCTTGAGTACTTCATTTCTCAGAGCCCGCTCAACGGTACCGTTCCCAGTGACGGCCGGTTGGACGTGAAGCTTTCGCATCACAACGTCAGCATCAATAACAACGGCGGGTACTCCGTGAATCTGAATGCGGCGCTCGCGACGCCCGAGCCGGGCACACTGGCTACGGCGGGATTGGCGCTGGCTGGTGCGCTGGCGTGGCGCCGGAAACGTCGCAAGTAACCAGGACCGGGGAGATTCTCGCGGCCAATCACTCGAATGAATTATGAAGTGTTCCGCATCCTGGAACGTGCGGAGGTGGACCATATCGTGCGGGATCTGGGCCGCCGCACGTTCGTGGATGGCAAATTGACCGCTCGGGGCGGAGCCCAGGAGATCAAGCACAATCTGCAAGCGCGTCCTGCGGAGTCAGAGCAGGCAGAGCTGGAAAACTCCATCATCGCCGCGTTGGGGCGTAATGCCGGCTTCCAGTCCTTCGCTCTGCCGAAGTGCTACGTCATGCCCATCTTCAGCCGTTACGAAGTCGGCATGAAATACGGGGCGCATGTAGACAACTCGCTGATGGGCGGGCTCCACGGGGTCCGCACGGACCTGGCCGTCACAATTTTTCTTAGTCCGCCTTCGAGCTATGACGGCGGCGAACTGGTGATCGAAGCCTCGGCCGGAGAAGAACAGATTAAGCTGGACTGCGGCGAGGCGATTGTCTATTCCGCCAGCTCGATTCATTATGTTGCTCCGGTCACGCGCGGCGTCCGGCTTGCGGCGGTCGTCTGGTTGCAGAGCGTTGTCGGGGACGAAAGGCTGCGTGCCATCCTCCATGATCTTTTTTGGATCATGAACCACTCGGAGGCGGACAAGAACAGCAGAGCTTCTCTGCTCTTAACCAAGAGCTACCACAACCTTCTCCGTTATGCCGCCGAACCTTAGCCATCCGGATCGAGCGATTCCGCGCGCCGAATCCGCGGAGCCGCTGCTCGAAGTCTTGGAAGACCTGGCGCCGCCGGATCTTCACGCCGCCGCGTGGGCGGCCTGCGCCGGCAAAGGCTGGTATTTTGGCCACGGGTCGAATGAGAACGACTGGTCGCGGTTCTGGAAACTGGATCTGGATGGGGATAGCGTTTTCGACGCGATCTGGCAGCATGTCCGGCCGCGATGCGAAGCCTTGGCTGGAACGCCGCTGCGAGTCATACGCCAATATGCCAACGGTCACACCTATGGCCTGGGCGGGTATCCGCACCTGGATGATGAACGTCCGGGCACGTTCACGCTTCTCTACTATCCGAATCTTCAGTGGCAAGATGGCTGGGATGGGGAAACCGTGTTCTACGACCAATCCGGCGAGATCGCCCTTTCGGTCAGGATTCGGCCCAATCGCGGGATTTTCTTTGACTCTCGAATTCTGCACACCGGGCGGGCTCCCAGCCGCATTTGTCCTGCTCTCCGGGTGACTGTCGCCTATAAGCTCGAGGCCGTCGGCTCGGCATCTGCCCCGCAGGCAAGGCCGGATGCCGAAGTGCAGGAAATCAGCCGCGATGGCGCAACGCGCGTTTACTACGCCCATGTGGACCAGACGTTGATCCAGCAGATGGTTGACGAACGGCTGACTCTTTTGGGCGAAAGCGTGCGCCTTCCGGGATTCCGGCCTGGCAAGGTCCCACGCGCCGTGCTGGAAGAGCGCTATGAATCCCAAACGCGTGCTGACGTGTTGAAGCATCTGGCCGCCCAAACCGTGCAGTTCGCCTTGCCAGAAGGCAACGTTGCTTCCGCCTGTGAGCTGCGGGCCGGAGCGGAGTCCGGCGATATGGAGGTTCACATTACCGCCACGTACCTGCCGGATCTGCCTTCTCTCGACTTTTCGCAGCTTTCGATCGTGCGACTGGCAGTTGCCGATACCCGGGAGCTATCGCCGGAGGCCGCCGTTTTCCTTCGTGGGCAGTTGAAATCGCAGGTGCTCGACCATCTGGACTCTCACTATTCAGTGCCGTTATTTCCGGGGATTGTCGAGCGCGAGCTCTCCACGCTGTGGAAGGCT
>CAZMRK010000043.1:0-2520 GCA_964568355.1 uncultured Solibacteraceae bacterium
GGAACCAGCACCGGGCCGCCCAGTGAGCCGCCGAACTCATTCCGGTTATAGGCGGGAGTCGTCTGGGCGAAGAAGTTTCTAGCGGCAAACTCCCGGTTGCGATTGTATGCGAACAGGCTGCCATGGAAGTCATTGCCCCCGGCCTTCGTCACCACACGAATCTGTGCGCCCCCGCGCCCGAACTCGGCGGGCGCATTCACGTTGATGACCTCGAACTCCGAGACCATATCCAATGACGGAAAGGCCCCCTCCGAGCGCGCGCTGATTGTATCGTTGTTGCTGGTGCCGTCAATTGTAAAATTGTTGTTCGCGTTGCCGGGCCCGCCGCCCACGCTCGCGCTGGTTCCGGCATTCTGCACTCCCGGGGCGAGCGCCATCAGGGTGAACAGGCTCCGCCCGTTCAGCGGCACCCCCAGAATCTGCCGCGACTCCACCACCGACCCGACCGACGAGGCTTCAGACTGGATCACCGGCGCAACCCCCGCCACGTCCACACTGGTGACCATGCCCCCCACCTTCAGGACCATATCCGTGCGGGCCGTCTGGCCTACCTGCAGCGTCAGCGCCGCAATTTGTCCCAGGCTGAATCCTTCCTTCTGCGCATCGATCGTGTACGTACCCACAGGCAGATTGGGGATCGCAAAGTAACCCTCTTCATTGGTAATGGCGCTGGCCACCATACCGGTCGCGTCATTCTTGGCGCTGACGCGAACGGCCGGCAAGACCGCTCCGCTGGTGTCCGTGACTCGTCCCGTCACCGCGGCAAACTGACCCAGCAGTACCGGTGGCAGGGCGAGCAGCAGCAAAAGTAGCGCTATGGCTCTGATGTGCATGTGTATCCTCACACTGGGCCCACGGGCCCCCGCCCACGGTGCCCTTTTGATAATTGGTCTAACCTATCAGACCGGATTTCCGCCGTCAATAGGCTAATATCTAGCCTTTATTTGGATCTCTTGCTCCAATTGGTCTGGCCATAAATGCTCCCCAGATCGTCGGAGTAGAATACGGAATAGACTCGACCTACGGTATGTACATCACTGCGTCGCTCCCATCGCCGCCGCAAGACCGGAAATCCGGCGGCGACCTGACCGCCCGGCTGATCGCCAGTTTCAAGCAATTGATTGCCGATGGAGTCCTTTCGCCTGGCAGCCGCCTTCCTCCCGAACGCCAGCTTGCGGCCCGCTTCGGCGTCAGCCGGACCTCCCTGCGTCAGGCGTTGAAGGTATTGGAGATCATGGGCATCCTGACCCAACGCGTGGGGGATGGCACGTATTTCAATACCGCCCTGCCCACCGCCCTGAGCGAACCGATCGACTTCTTGTGCCTGCTCGGCTCCATCTCCAGGGAGGAGCTCTTCGACTTGCGTCTATTGGTCGAGCCAACTTTGGCGGCTCGGGCGGCCGAGCGCGCCACGGCTGCGGACCTTCAGGCGCTCCACGCCTCCCTCAAAACGATGCGTGCGAATCGCGGCCATCCGTTGCACTTTCTCGAGCATGATGTGGCCTTCCACGAGCTCATCTTCCGCATCGCCGGCAACCGCGCTTGCGGCCTTCTGTTCACCGTCATCCATCGCGCGTTGCTCACCACCTTCCTGGGAATGCCCTTGCAGTCCAACACCACCATGGGCTTTCACCGCTCCATCGTGGAGGCCATCGAGCAGCGCAAGCCCCGCGAGACCTACCAGCGCATGGAAGCCCACCTACTCTCCTCCCGGAGCGTTCTCCGCGAAAACCGGGAACGCCAAAAGACCGTCACGCCCTCCGAGCTAAAGCCAATTCCCAAGCTGCGCAGGAGCCGCAAGTCCGCCCACTAGCGTGCCTTTTCGTTGCGCCGTAGCGTGCGCTTCAGCACGCCGCGTCGACGCTCTCGTCGACGTTTTTTAGCACGACGTCCGCGGGATCATTGACCGGTTTGCTTTTTAGCCGCCGGAACTGCGCCAGTTCGGCATCGGCTTGTATCTTGCGGCGCTGTAACCAGTAGATTCGGAACACCGATCGCTCAAGAATCGGAACTTCACCATCGCGCTGGTTACGATAGCATCCGCATGGATCGCCACGACTACTTCGAACTGCTCTATCTCTGCGCGGGAACGGCTCAGGATCACATACAGAACCGGCTACTGCCGCTCCGAGCACCTTGTACCATCGCTTCGAATGCGGCGGCGATGCACAGCGCGACCATGGCCGCGCTGTTCTTTGAACCCGACCTGATTCGCTCGGACGGCAGCCCCGATAGCGCCGAATATCTCACGCCGTTTCTACCCCAGGACTCCCAGTTTCCCCGCGTTGTACCCGCCAGAACCGGCGTACCCTGCCAGATTTTCGACCTCATGCGGCGGATTCGCGCGAGCCCGTCTTTCCGTCAAGACCTCTACCGGTAAGCAGGTTTCTGCCGGATTCGCTGAAGCTGCAGCACCGGATTCGACACATTGCCAGCGATGATCGCGGCAGAAGATCCGATGTCCAAGCTGCCCGATATGCACCGCGCGACCGGGATAGATCATCACCGGACATGGGGCTC
>CAZMRK010000044.1:0-4464 GCA_964568355.1 uncultured Solibacteraceae bacterium
CTCCTATTCACCCTTGCCTTCGATTCTTGCCATGCTCAAGAAGGGCGACATCATCACCCACAGCTTTCGCGGCGGCGCCGGCGGCATTCTCGACGGGAAAGATCGCGTGCTGCCGGAAGTACGCGCCGCCATTGCGCGCGGGGTGCACATGGATATCGGCCACGGAGCCGGCAGCTTTTCGTTCGATACGGCGGAAAAGACGCTGCGGCAGGGCATTCTCCCCGGCACGATTTCGAGTGATGTACACCAGTTCAACGTGGCCGGACCGGTCTTCGACCTGGCGACGACGCTCTCGAAGTTCCTGCACCTTGGCCTGACCCTGGAGCAGGTGATCGAGCGGGCGACTACCAATGCCGCGCAAGCCTTCGGTTTTTCGCAAGGATTAGGCACGCTGAAGCCCGGAGCCGAGGCGGATGTCGCAGTCTTCGCCCTGGAAGAGGGCAATTTCGAATTTGTCGATTCGCTGGGAGCCAAACGTACCGGCCGTCAGAAACTGCGTCCCGTCGCCACGGTGAAGGGCGGCAAGATCTACGGCTCCGCGTCGATTCCCGTCGTCACTTTGTAGTGCGAAGTTCCGCCAGGGCCTGCTCTGCCGTGTCGAAGAACTTGCGCCGGTCGGCCTCGCTCGCAAACACCAGCCCGGCGCCGCGATACCATTCCACTTCCGCTGCCCAGCGCGCCGCCAGGCGCTCCCGATCCGCCCGCACGCGCACAGGCCGGCCGTCCCGCAGCAGGTACACCGGATTGGTGTGAGCCTGGATTTCCGGCTCGCCCGCTTCCTTGCGAGCCGTAACGCGCGCGGCAACCCAGCAGCTTTCTTCGCTCCCGGCCGGGGTCGTCGCGCTCAGGCTGGTGCGCGTCCCGTCACCCGCCGCCGAAGCGATCACCCGCCCGTTGCGTACGATCTCCAGCTTTTCGAGCGGGCGGAAGAAGCTGGCCGTGGCGATCGCCTGCCCGCCCTTCACCTGGATCTCCACCAGCGGACCGTTGCTCACCACGACATTGCCCTTCCGCACGCCTTCGGCCCAGGCTTCATACGGCGAGCCATTGGCGCGAGCTTTGACCAGCGTCCGCTCCGGACCCAGCAGCGAGATGTAGCGCGGCCAGGCGGGCTTCCGGGTAAGCCCGGCCGGAAAATCGCTGCCCGCGATGCCGGTGACCCTCAGCCCCGCGTTCAGCAACTCGTACCACGGGCCTGTTTTCAGCACGCCGAATTGAAAGACCTCAATGAAATCGATCCGGCCCAGCACCAGGTCCATCAGCAGCGTGGAATGCGGCATGGATCCGTCAAAGTGCGCATAGCCCACCGTGGCGCCTAAAGCCCGGCCGCGCCCGAACAGAACGGCCGGATACGGGTAGGCCTCGGGGGAATTGGCATACATGCTGCCCACGCTGAGCGGCCGGATCATCTGGCGGCCTCCCAGCAGGTTGACGTGCCCGTAGAACTGGCTGCGCGATTCGTGGCCGGGCCGGATCGCAAACCCGCCGGCCTTGGCCTCGCCCGCCGCACCAAAGGCATACTGCACCGCCGCATCCATCTGCCGCTGCAATTGCAGGAAATTTCCGACCGAGAGATCTTCCGCCTCCAGCCATTTCAGGTAAACATCGTTATCTTCCCTGGATCGCGTGAGGTGAATGTGATCATCGCCGGAAAGCCATTCCTGCCGCGCGGCGCCGGCCCAGTTGTGGAGCCGCAGCGCCACTCTGCGGGATTCGCCCGCTTTCAGTTCGAACTCCTCGGCCACCGGGGTGAAGAACAGGCCGCGATAGGCCTCCACCCGGTAGTGCCCCGGCGGCAGGTCGAATGCCGCCTGCCCTTTCAGAAGGAGAAAATGAGACAGGTCGTTGCAGGTGACCTCCAGCACGCCGGGATCGGCACTCGCACGCCACAGTCGTTCGCGATAAAAGAGATCCACGCGCAGCGGCAGCATCGCCTGTACCGGGCTTAAGCGGAAGGGCTTCCCGTCTTTAAACAGGTACACTCGTACCGGCATGCGCGGTTCGGTCGCCAGTTCCAGGTGCGAAGCCAGAGCCGGATCGCCCGACTCGCGAAATTGGGCCCAAGCCAACGCCAGTCCAAAGACAATTAGCGCCATACCTCGTATTTTCATTGCGCGCTCGATCATAAGCCGCCCTGCGTGGGTGACGCAAGCTCGCGAGAGGATCAGGAAATCCCCGGATGGATTATGAATACCCTTTCATCCACGAGCAAATTGGCGTATATTGCCTGACAACCGAATAGCGTCAGAACCAGGGGTGCTTCATCTCAGCGCCGGAAAGGAGACCCATGGGCCCTCAACCCGCACTCGAACTGAATCAGCAGTATGTACAAGGCTGCGGCTTCGGCCAACAGGCCATGGCATACGAAGCTTCCGGAAACGTGGCGGCCGCAGCGCAGCTCTACGAGCAATCGGCTGCGACGATCGGTAGTTCTATCCTGATGGCACAGCAGGCCGGGGTCCCGATCACGGATCAGGTCTTTTTCGTCTGTGCCTGTGCCCACTTTCATGCGGCGCGGCTCCGCTCCATATCCTGCTGGACGCCCGCGATCACCAACCACCTGCTCCAGGCACAAGGCGCGATCGGTCAGGCCATCGCCGTCAATCCCGGATTTTTCCAATATCATTCCGCGGCCGGCATGATCGAGATCGCCATGAGCAACGCCGTGGGCGCCCTGGCGGCATTTCAACGGGCGCTGCAATTGAACCCCGTGGATGCATGGTCGCAGTACATGCTCGGCATTCTCTACGCCGCGCAAGGCAATGCCGCGACGGGCAATCACTACTACCATGCCGCTGCCCGTACGGTGCCGGATCTGCCACCGCCGCAGCAACTGATCTCGCAGTTCGCCAATCCGCGCTTTGGCTCGGGAAGAGGCGGAGGTCCGGCGCGCATGGATTGGAACCAGTTTTTTCAGACGATCGGAGAGGTAGCCAAATGCGTGAACACCATTGGCGGCCTGTTCGACGCTCCTCACCCGCCGGTGACCTCCGGCAGCTAATGGCGCCGGTTCAAACCGGTGCGCCGGCTAAAGCCTGCCACGCTTTCTAACACAGCAGTATTGACCCTGGGGTCTGTGGAAGCGGCTATCCTTCTATCAGCCAGCGTGCGCGCCGGGCGCGCATCATGGCGAACAGGAACAGAAATCCAGCGAAGAAGCCGAGCGATGCGCCCAGGCCGATCCATTGCGGCTGCGGCGAACCGATCCACAGAGTTAGTCCCACGTTGAGCAGCAAGGGCAGCACCGCGGCGAACAGCGGGAGCCAGGGCCGGCCCAGGGCGAACAGGGAGCGCGAGCTGAGTTCCAGCAGACTCCAGCCGATGAGACTCGGCCCCAGTCCGAGGAAGACAGCCGAAACCAGATCGGTGGAATCCGCCGTGAAATTTCCCCGCTGGAAGAACAGGGCGATCGCCGGCCGGCGAAAGGTGAGAGCGAGCCCGCATCCGGCCACCGCGGCAAGCGCCGCCAGGGCGATGGTGCGGTCGATCAGGCGCAGGGCTTCTTTGAGCCGGAATTGCGCCCGCAGACGCGCGATCTCCGGCAGCAGGGAGTTGGACATGGGACTCACCAGAAAAGCCAGCGGCACGCTCACGCCGCGCATACAGTAATCCAGCGCCGCGGCCATCCCCGGGCCAGCCTGTGTAGCCCAGGCCCGCGTGAAGGTGATATTCAGCGCCAGGCCCACGGCGTAGGCCATGATCGTGGCCGGCCGGCTCAGGATCTCGCGCCAGTCGACCGTGCACTCCGGCACCTCACCCGCGCTCAGGCTCGATCGCGATGCCAGCCAGACCACGCCGAATTGCACCCAGGCACCCAGTGTGTAGCCGATCGCGAATCCGTAGATCCCCAGCACGCTCCACAGGGCCAGCGCGCAGACCACGGTAAAGAGGTTCAACGATGCCTGGTAAAAAGCCGAAGGAGCAAACCGGCGGTCTGTGTAAAGCAGCGCGGAGTACACCGCCACCATTCCCGCGGCAAAGGTGGAAAGCGCCAGGATGCGCAAAATCTGGGTGGCGTTCTGGAGATGGGCGGGAGCCAACCCCGGCGCCAGGATCTTCGTGAGCCAGGGAGCGAATATCATGACTCCCAGAGAGAGCAGGCAGAAAATCGAGGCGAAGTATCGTTGGAGTTTTCCAAAAAGGGCGGTGCGATCCGGCCCCTCCCGCGCGGTCAGCAGCGGCACCAGCGCAAACACCATGCTGTTGATCAGCACGCCGTTCAAGGTGTCCAGCGGGCCGATGGCTACTGCCAGCGAATCGGCCAGACTATGTGTGCCCAGCAGGTAGGCCGTGAGCGCCACGCGCGCGAACCCCAGCACGTTGCCCGTAACGATACCGGCCCCGATGGTCAGGCCCCCACGCACCAGCGGGCTTTCCACGGCTCGCGCCAAAGCCCGCTCGGTGAGTAGAGTTGGAGACTGTGGATGAGTTTTCAGTCAGGCCTCGGTGGCGCATGGACCGGCG
>CAZMRK010000045.1:0-16128 GCA_964568355.1 uncultured Solibacteraceae bacterium
ATGGCCTGGCGGCGGAGCAGTTGCTGGGCCAGCCCGTGGAGAGCGGCCGCCTGTTTTATTGCACCCAGCGCGGAAACTACACCGAGATCGAGATCGCGCTCTCCGAACAAGGACGCCAGTTCACGCGCATGGCGGCGGGCCTGATCGGAAACGGCGTGGAGTTGGGCTTCCTTCCGGCGGCTCCGGCTGCGGGCGCCTGCGACCTCTGCGACTACCGCTCTGTCTGCGGCCCGTATGAAGAGCAGCGCACCGGCAGGAAGCCCGCCGACCGCCTCGAAAACCTGCACGACCTGCGGAGGATTCCGTGACACCGGGTACACAGGCCGACGACCGGCTGGCGCGCGAACGCATCCGCGATTCTCTCGGCGAGAGCCTGATCGTGGAAGCCTCGGCGGGCACCGGCAAGACTTCGGAGATGGTGCGGCGGATCGTGCGGGTTTTGCAGACCGGCCTCACCACCATCGACCGGATCGTCGCCGTCACCTTCACCAACAAAGCCGCCGGCGAATTGAAGCTGCGTTTGCGCCAGGGCCTGGACGAGGCCCGCCAGGCCGCGGGCAGCCAGCCGCACGAAGTCGCCAATCTGGAGGCGGCGCTGGAGCACCTGGAAGAGGCTTCGATCGGCACCATCCACGCCTTCTGCGCGCAGATCCTGCGCGAGCGGCCGGTGGAAGCGAACGTGGATCCGGCCTTCACCGAGCTGACCGAGGGCGAAGCCGGGCGCATCTATGAGCGCGCCTTCCGCGGCTGGATCCAGCGCAAGCTGGCCGAGCCCTCGCCGGGATTGCGGCGCGCGCTGGTTCGGCTGGCCTGGCGCGATTCCTATAACGCCGGGCCGCCCATGGAGCAGATCCAGGAATCGGGACGGCGGCTGATCGAATGGCGCGACTTTCCCGCGCCCTGGCGCCGCGACCCCTTCGACCGGGAGACCCGCGCGGACGCGTTGGTGCGGCTGATCCGCGAGCTTGCCGCACACAGCGCGCGCTGCCGGCGCCCCCACGACAACTTGTATAAAGCTCTGGAACCGGCACGCGATCTCGATCGCTTGCTCGAACGCGCGGAAGCTGTGCGCCCGCGCGATTACGACACGCTCGAAAGCCTGCTGCTCAAGCTGGAGCGTGATCTGAACCGCAACATGCGCACCGGCTCGGGCTTTTTCGCCGATGGGCTGACCCGGCAGGAGGTCCTGGACCTGCGCCGGAAGCTGCTGGAAGGATTGGCCGCGTTTCGCCTGGATGCGGATGCGGACCTGGCGGTGCTGCTGCGCGATGAGATGCAGGGGCTGGTCGATCGTTACGAAGATCTGAAGCGGCGCAGCGGAAAGCTGGACTTCGCCGACCTGCTGGCGCTGGTGCGCCGGCTGGCGCGTGGCAATGCCGAGGTGCGCCGGTACCTTCAGGAGCGCTACACCCACCTGTTCGTGGACGAATTCCAGGACACCGATCCCCTGCAGATGGAAATCCTGCTGCTGCTGGCCGCTGACGATCCCCGCGTGGACGACTGGCAGGCAGTGACGCCCAAGCCTGGAAAACTGTTCGTGGTGGGCGACCCCAAGCAATCCATCTACAAATTCCGGCGCGCCGATGTGGTGCTGTACCGCGCCGTACGCGACAACCTGGAGCGGCGCGGCGTGGGCGTAGTCCGCCTGACGCGCAGCTTCCGCTCGGTGCGGCCCATCCAGCATTGCGTCAATGCCGCCTTCGCGCAGGAGATGACCGGGGACATTGCCTCGGGCCAGGCCGAATATTCTCCGCTCGAAGAGCATCGCACCGCGATCGCGGATCAGCCGGCGGTGGTCGCGCTGCCGGTGCCGCGTCCCTATGCCACGCGGCGGGTGGCCAAAACGGCCATCAATCGCTCGCTGCCGGATGCCGTGGTGGCGTTCGTGGAGTGGCTGGTGCGGGAGAGCGGCTGGAAGGTCTGCGAGCCGGAAACGGGCGAACTGGTGCCGGTGCGGGAGCGGCACGTGGCCATCCTGTTCCGCCGCTTCCTCAACTGGGGCGTCGATCTGACCCGCGATTATGTGCGGGCGCTCGAAGCGCGCGGCATTGCCCACCTGCTGGTAGGCTCGAAATCCTTTCATAAGCGCGAAGAAGTGGAGACTCTGCGTGCGGCGTTGAGCGCGGTGGAGTGGCCGGAAGACGAACTGGCGGTGTTCGCCACGCTCAAGGGCTCGCTGTTCGCCATCCCCGACCACCTGCTGCTGCGCTACCGGCATGAGGTCGGCCACCTGGACCCACTGCGGCGGAGGCCGGAAGATTTGCTGGAAGAATTCCGCCCGGTGGCGCAGGCGCTGGGTCTGCTGGCCGAACTGCATCGCGGGCGCAACTGGCACCCGGTGGCGGACACGGTCAACCGTCTGCTCGAAGCCACGCGATCGCATGCCGGCTTCGCGCTGCGCCCCGCCGGTCACCAGGTGCTGGCCAACGTCTATCGCGTGGCGGAACTGGCGCGGGCCTTCGAGACCGGCGGCGGCATCTCCTTCCGCGGCTTTGTGGAGGAGTTGGAAAAGCAATCCGAAAAATCGGAATCGCAGGAAGCCCCGGTGCTGGAAGAAGGCGCCGAGGGAATCCGCCTGATGACGGTGCACACTGCCAAGGGGCTGGAGTTTCCGGTGGTGATCCTGGCGGATATGACGGCCAACCTGGCCGCGCTCGATCCGGACCGTTATGTCGATGGGCAGAAAGGATTGTGCGCCTGCCGTATTCTGCGCTGCGCGCCGCGCGAACTGCTGGAGCACGATGCGGAAGAGCGCGCGCGGGAGCAGGCCGAAGGTGTGCGCGTGGCCTACGTGGCAGCCACGCGGGCGCGCGACCTGCTGGTCATTCCGGCGGTCGGCGATGAGGTGGTGGAAGGCTGGCTGGGTCCGTTAAACAAGGCCATCTATCCGGCCAAGGACCGCTGGCGGGAGGCAGCCGAGGGCATGGGATGTCCCGCTTTCGGACACGCCTCGGTAGTGGAGCGCCCCAGCGACTTCCTGGGAGAAGCCGAGTTCTCGGTCCGGCCGGGCGCGCACCTGCCGCGGGTGGGGGAACATTCGGTCGTCTGGTGGGATCCGTCGGTGCTGCGGCTGGAGGTGGAAGGAAATCTGGGATTGCGCCAGGAAGAATTTCTGGAGCCGGGGCCGCGGGCCGAAGCGGGGTTGGAGCAGTACCAGGCGTGGCAGCGCCGGCGGGCAGAGACGCTGGAGCAGGGCAGCCGTCCCCGCTTCGAGCTGTTCACCGCCAGCGAGGCCGCGGCCGATCCGCCGGATTTCACCTGTCCGGTGGAGATCGAAACGATCGCAAGGAGCGGGGAACGTCCGGCGGGCCGGCGTTTTGGCTCGCTTGTGCACCAGGTGCTTCGGGATATCGCGCTCGATGGCGGAGCGGCTTCGGCCCTGGCGCTGGCGCGGATGCATGCGCGGCTTCTGGGCGCTTCCGCGGAGGAGGCGGACGCCGCGGCCGAAGCGGCCGCTGCCGCGCTGGCGCATCCGCTGTTGGAACGTGCGCGGCGAGCGGAGCGGCGTCATCGCGAATGGCCGGTACTGTTGAAACTGGAAGACGGGAAGCTGCTGGAAGGGGTGATCGACCTGGCCTTCCTGGAGCAGGATACGTGGGTGATCGTGGACTTTAAGAGCGATGCAGATTTAAAAGCTCACCGGGACCACTATTTCCGGCAACTGCGATGGTATGCGTTGGCGCTTACGCGTACTACCCGGTTGCAGGCCCGTGGAATTCTGCTGGGAGTTTAGCGTTTCTCGCTTGCGGGTGCCGGCGAAATCAACCGTTGCAGGCGGCTTTCAATGGCTGTCAGAACAGTCTCTTTGTACAAGCTGTTCGGCCAGCGGCTGACTACCTCCTGCCGATACCGCAGATAGCTGATTTCGCAATTGTAAGCGTTCATGCGAAGCCCCCTCCTCTGCCGCCGTAACGCGGGCCGGCAGAGCATCCATTGATATAGTGGCCCGGTGAGCCCGGTCGTTTCGACCTATTCCGGAACTCCCCGGTTCCGGAATGCCCACCGATGAGAGCAGCAATCCTAGTTCCAACTCCCCGCGAAACATCCGGCGCAGCCAGGAAGCCCGTTTCGGTGGATGCGACGGAGTGGTAAGTCCGTTGGAAACCACGGGTTCGGAGTGAATTGCGGCATCTTCGGCGGCAGCGAGAGGAAAGGCCGCCAAGGCAACCATAATCAAAATTTTCCGCATTTTGACCCTACCACTTAGATACGCGGGAAACCGAATGGTTCCAGATCAAGCGGAAGGGATAGAAAACCAGGCCCTTGCAGGAATTCTTCAGCGAACGGCGACGATGATCAGGATCAGAGCCGCCAAGCCGACCAGAATCCAGAGCAGGTCCCGCTCGGCGAGCCTGCCGGCTACCAGATCCGCCTGGGCTTTTTCGGCTCGGGCGGCGAAGCGCGCGAGTTCTTCGTCGCTTAGCGAGGATACGGCGGCCTTCACCTGGTTCACATCCAGGCGGGTAGAGCGAAGCGCCTTCTCCGCGGCCGGAGTCGAGAAGAGGGACACAACCGTTTCAGCGTTCTTCTGTCGAGCCTGGGCTGCTGCCGCAACCGCGGATTGCAACTCGGTAGGGCTCACGATATGGGATTGCGCGGAAAGACCGGAAGGCAGCCCCAGACTGGCGACCAGGACGCCAACTATCAAATTCCGGGAAATCTCCCGAACGCCACGCAGCATGATCACAATGATTCTCCTGAAGGGGTAAACAATCTTCAACTTATAGCACAATCGCTTCCCGCGACCCTGTGCGTTACGTATGGGTTCTCACGGAATTGCCTGTGCCACACTGAAGAGGGATTTCGAGGAGGCTGGTCATGGAGTGGAACGGGCTGGACTTGCGATATACCATTCGAACGCTGGCGAAGACGCCGGCGTTTACGCTGACCGCGCTGGCGGCGGTGGCTCTGGGGATCGGCGCCAACACGGCGGTGTTCTCGGTGATCTACGCAGTCCTGCTGCGGCCGCTGGCCTATCCCGAACCGGAGCGGATCGTTCAATTTATGCTCGACTTGCCGCAGGGCAGGGCGGTAGCCGGTTCCGCTACCAAGTTCCAGATCTGGCGGCAGCAGACTTCCGTTTTCGAAGACATCTCCGCCTACCGCCTGGGAAGCGTGAACCTGACCGGTGAAGCGCATCCCGAGCAAGTCGTGATGGCAGCGGTCACCGCGGAGTGTCTGCACCTGTTCGGAGCGCCCATCGCCCGAGGGCGGAACTTCACGCCGGAAGAAGATCGTCCGGGCGGCGGCCATGTGGCGATCCTCAGCGAAGGCTTCTGGAAACGCCGTTATGGAGGCGATGCCGGCATGGTGGGGAAGAGCATCCGGCTGGGGGGAGAACCGTACACCGTGATCGGCGTGCTCGGGCCGGGTTTCGATTTTGATAGCGACCCGGTTCCGGACGTCTGGATGCCGCTGCAACTGGATCCGGAAAGCCGCGATCACGCCAACTACTTCGCCGCGGCCGCCAGGTTGAAGCCGGGCGTCACGCTGGCGATGGCCAACGCGCAATTGCAACTCGCCACCGAAGACTTCCGGCGGAAGTTTCCGGGCGTGATGGGACCGCACGACCGCTTCAGCGTGCAGCCAATCGCAGAGCGGATCGTCAGCGAGGTGCGGCCGTCATTGTTCGTGCTGGGCGGGGCGGTGGGGCTGGTGCTGCTGATCGCTTGCGCCAATGTGGCCAACCTGCTGCTGGCGCGGGCAACCGGGCGCAGACGCGAGATCGCCATCCGGGTGGCCATCGGCGCGGGGCGCGCGCGGATCGTGCGGCAACTGTTGACGGAAAGCCTGGTGCTCGCGGCAGCCGGCGGAGCGCTGGGCGTGTGCCTCGGAATGTTGGGCGTGCAGGCACTGCTGGCCGTGAATCCGGGCAATATCCCGCGCATCGGGCCGCATGCTTCCGCGGTGACCGTGAACGGGCCGGTGTTGATTTTTGCGGTGCTTGTTTCGATTCTTACCGGCATTCTGTTCGGACTGATTCCGGCGCTGGGAGCGGCGCGCGCGGACCTGACCGGCGCGCTCAAAGAAGGCGGGCGATCCGGCAGCAGCGCCGGCCAGAAGCGCATGCGCTCCCTGCTGGTGAGCGGTGAGATGGCCCTGGCGCTGGTGCTGCTGATCGGAGCGGCGCTGCTGATCCGGACCTTTGTGGCCTTGCACAGTGTGAACGCGGGCATGGATCCGCATAATATCCTGGTGGTGGGAATGTCGCTGGGCGGCTCGCGCTATCAGAAGACGGCGGAGTTGGCGCAGCTTACGCGCGATGCGGTCCAGCGCGTCAACACGGTACCCGGAGTGGCCGCGGCCGGCGCCGCTTCCGCGCTGCCTTTGGAAATACAGTCGGGCCTTCCGTTCACGATTGTGGGGCGGCCGGTGGAAAACGGATTCTCGCTGGGGCGGGTGGGCTACACCACAATTTCTCCTGCTTATTTCGAAATCTTCCGCATCCCGCTGCTGCGCGGGCGTGCCTTTACGGACCGGGACAGCGCTGGAGCGGCGCCGGTGGTGATCGTCAACCAGGCCATGGCGCGGCGCTTCTGGCCCAAGGGCGATCCGCTCGCCGACCGCGTGAGGATCGGCCAGGGGTACGGTCCCGAGTTTGCGGATCCGGCCCGCCAGATCATCGGCATTGCCGCGGATGTGCGCGACGAGGGCCTCAACCGCGATCCTCAGCCGATGATGTACGTTCCCATCGCGCAGGTTCCCGACGGGCTTACCGCGCTGATGACTCGGCTGGTGGGGATCACCTGGATTGCGCGAACGCACGGGGAGCCGCATTCGCTGCGGGCACCGATGGAAAACGAGCTGCGGCAGGCGAGCGGCGGCCTGCCGGTGGCCAACGTGCGCTCGATGGACGAGGTGGTGGTCCGCTCGACGGCACGCGAGCGCTTCAATACGCTGCTGCTGAGCATCTTCGGCGGCTCCGCGCTGCTGCTGGCGGCCATTGGCATGTATGGGCTGATGGCTTATTCGGTGGAGCAGCGGGAGCAGGAAATTGGCATCCGCATGGCCCTGGGCGCGGAGCCGGGCCAGGTGCGCAACATGGTGGTGGCCGATGGAATGCGGCTGGCGCTGGCAGGCGTGGTGGTGGGCATCGCGGCGGCGCTGGGGTTGACGCGGCTGATCGCCGGGCTGTTGTTTGGAGTGAAGGCCTGGGACCCGCTGGCCTTTGTGATGGTGCCGGTGTTGTTGTGCGGAGTGGCGCTGCTTGCGGTCTGGATACCCGCCCGCCGCGCCGCCCGCACCGATCCGGTGGATGCCCTGCGCCAGAACTGAAAAGTTTGTAGCTGAAGTGGCAAAACCGCTCCCTGACGGTCGCGGCTCGGTAGATTCAGCTTGTTAACGAGCCGCGACCGTTAGGGAGTCGGTTAGAAGCGGAACTTCAAGACCAGGGTGCTGACGAACTGGCCTCCCAGACAGCACCAGCCGCCGGTGGTCGCGGTTGGTTTGCCGAAAGTGCCGGGGCTGGTCAGGTTCACTACCGAACTCGGATTGGTGAAGTTCGGCTGCTTGAAGACGTTGTTGATGTCGTAGCGAACCTCAAAGTTGTACTTCTCTTTGATGTTGATGTTTTTCGCGAGCGACACCTGGGTCCAGTTCATGGCGGCGCCGTCGATGGTATTGCGGCCGAGGGTTCCCGGCGTGAACGCCGCGGGATTGGCGAAGGCGTTGATGTTCCACAGGGGATTCTTCAGCGTGTTGTTGAAGCGGTCCCCGATGGTCCAGTTGGAAACGATCAACTGGTCGTTGGGGAGGATCTGATTGGGACGCTGCACGCCATTGCCGGGGAGGTAGCGATTGGGGCTGCCAGAAACGGTGAAGGTGACCGGCAGGCCGCTCTGGAAGGTCTGGATGATGGAAGCATTCCAGCCGCCCAGAATGTAGTCCTTGACTCCGCCGCCGCGCATCCACTTGCGGCTCTTGCCGAAGGGAAGCTCGTAAGTCAGGTACGTGACGTTGCGGTGATGGATGTCATAGCCGGCGCGGCCTTTTTCGAGGCTGCGATCGTAGACCGTGAGGCCGGTGCAGACACCGTCGGCATCGCAACTGTCGATGGCCTTCGACATGGTGTAGAAGGTGGTCATGGTCAGGCCGTAGGAAGAGCGCTTTTCCAGCTTGATGGTGCCGGAGTGATAGCTGGAGTGGCCGAAGTTGCTCCAGGTGTTGATCGCGCCGAAGTTCGGAAACGGCCGGTAGTTCTGATAGTTCTGGAAGACCGCGTTCAGCACCGTGGGATCGGAGGAGATGTTGAGCGGCACGGTGTTGGTGTCCCATGCTTCCAGCAGCCCCACTCCCGAGGATCCCTGGTAGCTCAACTCCGCCAACCAGGCAGGAGCGAACTGATATTGCAAGGTCGCGTTCCAGTTCATGACATACGGGTTGCGGAGAGCGGGGTCGTAGCGCGTGGCGGTGCGGGCGCTATAGTTGGTGCCGACATAGGGCGAGGTGCCATTGGACAGAATATTGAAGTTCACATTGCCCGGTCCCTGGCTGAGGAAGAACGCCGGGCGGGGATCGCCGGACGGCTGCTGCCGGCTCACCGTGCTGGAATATTCTTCAAAGTTCTGGTTGAAGTCCGTGGTAAACAGATCCACCGTGGTGATGCCGAAGCCGCCGCGGAAGACCACGCGGTTATTGAATTTGTAGGCGAGGCCGAAGCGCGGCTGGAAGTGCTTATAGTTGCTGCGGCCCAGCGGACCGGACGGGTGAGTGATGGCGCCCAGCATCCCCGTCAGCGGATCGGTGGCCGTAGGATCGAACTGGCTCTGCTGCCCGTATTTGGTGCTGTAGGGAGTCTCGTAAGACCAGCGCAGTCCGAGGTTGAAAGTCAGGTTAGGAGTGACGGTCCAGTCGTCCTGGAAGTAGAGCGCATGGCTCCACCAGCGCGGCAGCCAGTTGGCCAGATAGGTATTGAAGTCGGCGCGCGCAACAGAGCCCAGCAAAAAGGCTGCGAAGTCGTTGCCGGTATTTGGCGTGAACGGCGCGTCCGTGGCACCGAAGCGATAGACGCCCGAAGGCAGCGACTGGCTGAAGACGTTAGCCCGGGTGCGCAGCAGCTCGTAGCCCATCTTGAGGCTGTGCCGGCTGATCACCTTGGTCAGGTTCTCCTGCATGGTGTAGTTCTCGTCGGCCTGATAGTATTGCGCGCCGGGCATGCTGGCGGCATAAAAGGCTTTACCGTTGGAGTCGAAGAACGACGGGAAGGTGGCGGCGCTGACGCCCGGAATGCCGAGCTGTTGCGCCCAGTTCTCGTTCAGGCCGGGAGGGGTGCGCGATTCCTTGCGGTGATTCACACCCAGGCGGAACTCGTTGATCAGGGTCGGACTGAAAACGTGGGTGTCGGAGATCACGCCATTAATCTGGTCGCTGGGGGCCAGCACGTAGGTGCCGTCGAGCAGACGCCAGTTCAGACCGATCTGATCGCCCTGGGCGCGGTTCTGTACCCAGGAGTAGCGCCCGAAGATGCGATTTTTCTCGTTGATGTTGTGATCGATCTTGATGTCGTAGCGGCTGCGGAACGACGTGTAGTGGCTGATATCGCCGTAGTTCAGATGCGGGCCGGTGCGGTCGATGAAGCCGGAGCCGCCGAGATTGTTCGGCGCATCCCAGGGCTGATGGCTCAGGAAGTTCACCGCTACGGGATCGAAGCGGCTCTTGGGGATGATGTTGCCGGGGAAGGCGTCGCGCACCCACTGGCCATTGACCTGGCGGGTGGAGGCGGGATCGTAGATGGGATAGCCCAGGCCGTTGAACGAGAAATCGCCGTTGAGCATTTCCTGCGTGGGCACGTCGGTGAATACGGACTGGTCGTAGACTTCGTTATGGCGGGAATAACCAAACAGGAAGAAGGTGCGATTCTTGCCGTTGTAGAGCTTGGGAATGTAGACCGGACCGCTGACCAGCTCCGCCAGCTCATGGTAGGCGAACGGCGCGTTGCCCAGGTTGAAATAGGCACGGTGGAGCATGTCGTTGTTGACATAGCGGTCTTCCGATTCCACGTGCAACTGGTTGGTGCCGGATTTGTAGGTGGCGCTCAGCATCCCGCCGGCGGAGTGGCCGTTTTCGGCGGGGAGCACGGTGGTTACCATCTTGACTTCCTCGATGGCGTTCTGGGTGGTGGACATGATGCGGTTGGTGGCCACGCCGCCGCGCACCGGCTCGGTACCGGAGATGCCGTCCATGGAATAGCCCAGGCCGCGGTCGCGCTGTCCGGCGATGTGGAAGCCGTTCATGCTGGTGACGCCGGGCATCATGTACATGGTCATCCAGGTATAGCGCTGCATGATGGGGAGCGCATTCATCTGCTTGCCCGCCAGCACCGTGCCGGTGGTGGACGTGGCGGTTTCGAGCAGCGGCGCGGCCGAGGTGACTTCCACTTTTTCGACCACGTTGCCGACGTTCATCTGAATATCGACCGCCAGCGTGTCATTCGAGCGCAGCGCCAGGTTTTCCCGTTCGAGCGTGGCGAATCCAGGCTTGCGGAAGGTGAGCTTATAGCTGGCAGGGTCCATGTAGAACAGCCGGTAGATGCCCTGGTCATCGCTGACGGTTTGTTTGGTGATGCCTTTTTCCGGGTTCAGGGCAACGACTTCGACGCCGGCCAGCACAGCGCCGGAAGCGTCGGTGACGTGGCCCATGATGGTGCCGGTGGCGGTTTGGCCGAATAGGCCGTTACTGAAACTCAACAGCAGCGCAAGACACAATGCGCCGAAGACACTTCTACTTCGAAGCATATCCCTCTCTTTGACTGAATCAACGGATGCGGGACGGGAAAGCACGATAACCGGGCGGGGAGAGCACCCTGAGGAATTCAAAAAGACACAACTACCCTCTGGCTACGAGACAAGACCCGCGAGACATCCTATTGCTTTTATTAGCTTGTGAGCAATATATGCCGGATGGACGACAGGAGTCAAGAAGAAATATACGGAGGGGAAGGTTGGGGAGGGCAGCGGCGGCGTGCCCTCCCCGGTGGAATCAGAAGAACAACCTCAATACCAGCGTCCCGGTAAACTGGCCGCCGAGGCAGCACCACCCGCCCTGGGTGGCGGTGGGCTTGCCGAACAGTCCGGGGCTGGACAGATTGACGACGGAGCTGGGATTGGTGAAGTTGGGCTCCTTGAAGATGTTGTTGATATCGAAGCGGACCTGCATGTTGTACTTCTCGCGGAAGGTGACGGTCTTCGAGAGCGAACCCTGGGTCCAGTTGAGCGCCGGACCTTCGATGGTGTTGCGGCCCAGCGTCCCGGGCGTATAGGCGGCGGGGTTGGCGAAGGCGTTGATGTTCCACATGGCGTTCTTGAGGGTATTGTTGAAGCGGTCGCCAATGTGGTAATCGGGCACCAGCAACTGGTCGTTGGGCAGAATCTGGTTGGGGCGCACCTGGCCGATGGGCAGATAGCGGTTGGGGCTGTTGGTGATGGTAAAGTTCACCGGCGTTCCGCTCTGGAAGGTCTGAATGAACGAGAGATTCCAGCCGCCCAGGAAGTAATCCTTGATGCCTCCGCCGCTCATCCACTTACGACCTTTGCCGACAGGCAGCTCGTAAGTGAAGTAAGTGACGGAGCGGTGGCGCAGGTCATAGCCCGCGCGAGCCTTCTCCAGGCTGCGATCGTAAAAGCTGACGCCGGAGCAGACGCCGTCGGCGTCGCAGCTATCGATGGCCTTGGAGAAGGTATAGAACGTGGTCAGGGTGAGGCCGAAGGAGGAGCGCTTCTCCACTTTGACGGTGCCGGAATGGTAAGTCGAGTGTCCGAAGTTACTCCAGGTGTTGATCGAGCCGAAGTTCGGGAAGGGCCGGTAGTTCTGATAGTTCTGATAGATGTTATCAAGCGTGGCCCGGTCGGTGGAGATGTTCCAGGGGAGCACGTTGGCGTCCCAGGCTTCGAGCAGGCCTACGCCGGAGGAGCCCTGATAGCTGAGGTCCAGCAGCCAGGTAGGCGAGAACTGATACTGCAGCGTACCGTTCCAGTTCATGGCGTAGGGGTTGCGCAGATTGGGATCGTAGCGCGTAGCGCTGCGGCTGCTGTAGTTCACTCCGACAAACGGCGAAGTGCCGTTGGAGAGGATGTTGTACGGAATGGTCCCCGGACCCTGGCTGAGATAAAAAGCGGGGCGGGGATCGCCGGCCGGCTGCTGCTTGGTGACGCTGCTGGAGTACTCCTCAAAGTTCTGGTTGAAGTCGGTAACGAACAGGTCGATGGTGGTAAGTCCGAAGCCGCCGCGGAAAACCATTTTGTTATTGAACTTATAGGCCAGGCCGATGCGCGGCTGGAAGTGGCGGTAGTTGCTGCGGCCGAGCGGGCCGGAGTTGTGCACGATGGCGCCCTTCATCCCGGTGAGCGGGTCGGTGGCGGCCGGATCGAACTGGCTCTGCTGGCCGTACTTGGTCTGGAAGGGCGTTTCGTAGGACCAGCGCACGCCCAGGTTGAGGGTCAGCTTGGATGTGGCACTCCAGTCGTCCTGGAAATAGAGGGCATGGCTCCACCAGCGCGGCAGCCAGTTGGCCAGCGTGCTGGTATATTCGGCGCGCACCACCGAGCCCAGCAGGAACGCAGCGAAGTCGTTGCCGGTATTCGGTGTGAACGGCATGTCGGTGGCGCCGAAACGGTACACGCCGGAGGGATTCGAGGCGTTGCGCAGGTTGGCGCGCGTGCGCAGGAGCTCGTAGCCGGCCTTGAAGGTGTGGCGCGATTTGATGAAGGTCAGGTTTTCCTGGGCCGTGTAGTTCTCGTCGACCTGATAGAAGGCCCCGCCTGGCATACTGGCGGCGAAAAATTGTCCGGTGGCCGCGTTGGAGCCGGTGGAGTTGAAGAAAGACGGAAACGTCTCCGGACCTACACCGGGAATACCCAGTTTCGACGCCCAGTCTTCATTGACGCCCGGCGGCGTACGGGATTCTTTGCGGTGGTTCACGCCCAGCCGGATCTCGTTGATCAGCGTCGGGCTGAAGACGTGGGTATCGGAGATGACGCCGTTGATCTGGTCGGAAGGCTGCAATACCCAGCCGCCGTCAAGGAGTTCCCAGGTGAGGCTTGGCGTGTTGCCATGGGCGCGGTTGACGACCCAGGAGTACCGGCCGAACATGCGGTTCTTCTCGCTGAAGTTGTGGTCGATCTTCATGTCGTAGCGCGTACGGAAGGAACGGTACTTGGACTCCGAGCCGAAATTGGAGTGCGGTCCGGTGCGGTCGATGAAGCCCGATCCGCCGAGATTGTTGGGCGAGGCCCAGGGATTGTTGGCCAGAAATTTGGCCGCTACCGGATCGAAGCGGCTCTTGGGAATCACGTTGCCCGGAAACGCATCGCGGATCCACTTGCCGCTCGCATCCTGGCGCGTGGAGGCCGGATCGAAGATGGGATAACCCAGGCCGTTGAAGGAGAAGTCGCCGTTCAGCATCTCCGGCGTGGGGACATCGTAGAACTGCTGCTGGTTGTATTTCTCGTGATGGCGCGACCAGCCGAACAGAAAGAACGTGCGGTTCCGGCCGTCGTAGAGTTTGGGAAGATAGACGGGACCGCTAACCAGTCCGGCGAGTTCGTGGTAGCTGAAGGGGCTGGTGGGCCGGTTGAGATTGAAATAGGCGCGATGCAGCAGCGGGTTATTGATATAGCGATCCTCGGCTTCCACGTGTAACTGATTGGTGCCGGATTTATAGGTGGCACTCAACAGTCCGCCGGCGGAATGGCCGTTTTCCGCGGGCAGCACGGTGGTCACCATCTTGACTTCCTGGATGGCGTTTTGCGTCGTGGACATGATGCGGTTGGTCGCGACGCCGCCTTTCATCGGCTCGGTTCCGCCGATGCCGTCCATGGTGTAGCCGACGCCGCGGTCGCGCTGGCCGGCGATGTGGAAGCCGTTCATGCTGGTGACGCCCGGCATCAGGTACATGGTCATCCAGGTGTAGCGCTGCATGATGGGCAGGGAATTCATCTGCTTGCCCGCCAGCACCGTGCCGGTAGTGGAGGTTGCGGTCTCCAGCAGCGGCGCGGCGGCGTTGACTTCCACCTTTTCGACCACGCTGCCGACGCTCATCTGGACGTCGATGGTGACGGTATCGTTGGATCGCAGCGCGATTCCTTCGCGATCGAGTGTGCTGAACCCGGATTTCTGGAAGGACAGTTTGTAGCTGGCCGGATCCATGTAAAAGAAGCGATAGATCCCCTGCTCGTCGCTGATGGTGCGCTTGGTGATTCCTTTTTCAGGATTGAGCGCAGTTACTTCGACGCCGGCCAGGACCGAGCCGGAAGGATCGCTGATGTGGCCGATGATCGTGCCCGTTGCGGTCTGGCCGAATAAGGAATAGCTGGATGTGGAAAGCCAGACGAGAAACAAGGCGCCCGTACAACTCTTACGATGAACCAACATGGTCACCCCTTACCTGGACTTTGGATTTTGAAAACTATATTGGAAGCGGGCGCGCGAGTCAAGCCGGAACACGTTTTTTTTGTAAATTTCCTGTGCGGTTGGGGACGGCGTAAACTGCCTAAGAGCAGATGCAGATATACATTCTCCGGCATGGCAAGGCGGAACGGGTGGCCGCCGATGGATCGGACGCGGGGCGCGAGCTGACGCCCGAGGGGGCTCAGGGGGTGCGAGCGGTCCTGGAGCGGGCGAGAGGCGTGCGAGTGGCGCCGGACCTGATCCTGGCGAGCCCGCTGGTGCGGGCGGGGCAGACGGCGGAGATCGCGGGGGAGCGGCTCTCCTATCGCGGAAAGATCGAGCGTACGGGCGCGCTCTCGCCGTCGGCCTCGCCCTACGATATCTGGGAAGAATTGCGGCTGCGGAAAGCGGAGGCCGGGTCGGTGCTGCTGGTGACGCATCAGCCGCTGATGGGGCACCTGATCGCGTTTCTGCTGGATAGCCCTTCGCTCGAGGTGGAGGTGGACACGGCGGCGCTGACGGCGATCCGGGAAGAAGCGATGGGCGCCGAGCCGCGGGGCGTGCTCGAATGGCTGCTCACGCCGGAGCTCGCGGGAGAGTAGGCGGCGCCCGGGCCTCTCCCCTTGTGTTCACAGGGGAGGCGTGCGATACTTCCCTAGGAACGTCAGGGGAGATATGGAAAAGACATCGCTCGATCTCATTCGCGGCACCCTGGATGTGCTGATCCTGAAATCGCTGGTATGGGGCCCGCTGCACGGCTACGCGATTACGAACCTGATCCGGCGGCAGACCGATGAGGCGCTGCTGGTGGAGGAAGGCACCCTGTATCCGGCGTTGTGGCGGCTGGAGAACAAGGGGCTGGTAGAGGCCGAGTGGGGCCTTTCCGAGAACAATCGCAAGGCCAAGTTTTATCGCCTCACGGCCGAGGGCCGGCGGCATCTGCACCAGGAGACCCAGACCTGGGAGGCCTATGCGGCGGCAGTGAGCAAGCTGCTCGGCGCGACCAAATCTCCGCTGACGGAGGAACGCTAATGGCGAGGATCCCTGTGTGGCGGCGCTATGCGCGCCTGTTCGGCGCGGATGTGAAGGCCGATGTAAGGGACGAGCTGGAGTTCCACCTGGAAGCGAAAGTGGACGAACTGGTGGCGCAGGGCTGGCAGCGCGAAGCCGCGCGGAGGGAGGCAGAGCGGCAGTTCGGCAATTTCCAGGCGGTGGAGCAGACCGGAGCGCGCCTGGGCGACGAGCGCGAACGCACGCAGCGGCGGCGTGACGTCCTGGGTGCCTGCGCGCAGGATCTGCGCTACGCGCTGCGGGGCATGCGGCGGGACATCGGCTTCACGGCGATTACGGTGGCCATCCTGGCGCTGGGGATCGGCGCGAATACGGCGGTCTTCAGCGTGGTCAATACAGTGCTGCTGCGCCCCCTGCCGTTCCGCGATTCGGAGCAACTCGCCTGGCTGGCTTCGGGGCGAGACCTGGCCAAGTCGATGCGCGAAGCGGCCGGATTGTCGGGCGTCACCGATACGGTGGCGGCCTTTGAAGAGTTCCAGCGGCGCAACCGGTCGTTTCAAAGCGTCACCAGCTACAACCCGTTTTACGGGAACAGCGAGTTTACGCTCACCGGCCGCTTTGAACCGCAGCCGGTGGCGGGCGTGATGGTGGCCGGCAACTTCTTTCAGACGCTGGGAGTGGAGCCGGTGCTGGGGCGGCTGTTCACGCCGGAAGAATGCCAGAAGGGCGGCCGGC
>CAZMRK010000046.1:0-8545 GCA_964568355.1 uncultured Solibacteraceae bacterium
TCTACTACGAGTACTCCAGCAATCAGGGCTATGTCCTGCTGGACCGCTCCACGCTGCTCCGCTATCTCCCGAATCAGCCGCCCACCAATCTGGCCGTCTATCTCCGCCCCGGAGCGGGCCGGGCCGAGGCTGAGCGCGAGGTCCGCCGCCGCGCCGCGCCCTTTCCGGTCGTGGTCGCTCCCAATCAGGCCCTGCGCGAAAATGCCATCGTCATCTTCGATCGCACCTTTGCGATTACCTGGGCGCTTGAAGCCGTCGCCGTCATCGTCGCCATGCTGGGAGCCGCCAATTCGCTGCTCGCGCTGGTTCTCGACCGCCGCCGCGAGCTGGCCCTCCTGCGCTATCTCGGCGCCTCCGCTCCCCAGGTCCGCCGCATGGTTCTGCTCGAAGCCGGCTTCCTCGGCCTGCTGGGCAACCTGCTCGGATTGGCGTTGGGGGTGGTGCTTTCGCTACTATTAGTATTTGTAGTCAACAAGCAGAGCTTTGGCTGGACCATTCAGTTTCATCCCCCTGTCGGACTGCTGAGCGCCGCCCTTCTGCTGGTGTGGTGCGCAACCATGTTGGCCGGTTTCTACCCGGCGCGGGTAGCCTCCCGCCTGAACCCGAGCGAAGTGATTCATGAAGAATAGCAAGCAAGACATCCGTAACATCGCCATCATCGCCCACGTCGACCACGGCAAAACCACCCTGGTCGACGCCATGCTCCAGCAGAGCGGCATCTTCCGCGCCAACGAGCCCCACGAAGAGCGGGTCATGGACTCCAATGAGCTGGAGCGCGAGCGCGGCATCACCATTCTGGCCAAAATCACGGGCGTCCGTTACCACGGCGTGAAAATCAACATCGTCGACACCCCCGGCCACAGCGATTTCGGCGGCGAGGTCGAGCGCGCCCTCAAGATTGTCGACGGCGTCATGCTCCTGGTCGATGCCAGCGAAGGGCCTCTGCCCCAGACCCGCTATGTCCTCAGCAAGGCGCTCGAAGCCAAGCTGCCTCCTATCGTCGTCATCAATAAAATCGATCGTCCGGACGCCCGCGTCCAGGAAGTGCTCAACGAGGTCTACGACCTCTTCATCGATCTCGACGCCCAGGAAGACCAACTCGACTTTCCCGTTCTCTACACCATCGCCAAAACCGGTGTCGCCCGCACCTCGCTCGAAGATCCGTCCGACAACCTGCGGCCCCTGTTCGAAGCCATCGTCCATCACATCCCGGCTCCTGCCGGCGATCCCGACGACATTCTGCAAATGCTGGTCGCCAATCTCGATTACAGCGACTATCTCGGCCGCCTCGCCATCGGCCGTGTCTTTTCCGGCACGCTCCGCCTCAACGACGAGGTCTCCATCTGCAAGCTGGATGGATCTTTCCACCGCACGCGCATCACCAAGCTCTATTCCTTCGAGGGGCTGAAGCGCGTCGATGAGACTGTCGGTTTGCCCGGCGATGTTCTGGCGATCGCGGGCGTGGAGGGCATCACCATCGGGGAAACCGTCAGCCATCCCGAGACTCCCAAACCGCTACCGCAGGTGCAGATCGATGAGCCCACCATCGCCATGACCTTCACCATCAACACCTCGCCCTTCGTCGGGCGGGAAGGCCAGTGGGTCACCTCCCGCAATCTCCGCGAGCGCCTGGATAAGGAGCTGCTTACCAACGTCTCCATCCGCGTCGAGGAATCCGGCCACGATACCTTCAAGGTCATGGGCCGCGGCGAGCTGCAGCTCGCCATCCTGATCGAGATGATGCGCCGCGAAGGCTACGAGTTAATGGTGGGTAAGCCTGAGATCATCACCAAGACCATCAACGGCGCCGTCCACGAGCCTCTGGAACTGCTGATCGTGGATACGCCGGAAATCTATCTGGGCGTGGTCATGGAAAAGCTGGGCGCGCGCAAAGGCAAGACCACCCGCATGGTCAACCACGGTTCCGGCCGGGTGCGTCTGGAATTCCAGGTGCCTTCCCGCGGCCTGATCGGGCTGCGCGGCGAGATCCTCACCGACACGCGCGGCACCGCCATCATGAATTCGCTCTTCTCCGGCTACATCGAATGGCAAGGCGAGATCGCCACCCGCCCCACCGGCTCGCTGATCGCCGACCGTCCCGGCAAGGCCACCGGCTACGCCATCTACAATCTCCAGGAGCGCGGCGAAATCTTCGTCGCCCCCGGAACCGAAATCTACGAAGGCATGATCGTCGGCGAGCACTCCCGCACGAATGATCTGGATGTCAATATCGTCAAGGAAAAGAAGCTCACCAATATGCGCTCCTCCACCGCCGACGAAGCCATCCGCCTGGTGCCGCCGCGAGTTCTGAACCTGGAGCAGGCCATCGAATTCATCCGCGATGACGAATTCGTCGAGGTAACCCCCAGTTCCATCCGCCTTCGCAAAAAGATCCTGCAAGCCAACAAGCGCTAGTGTAGTGCGTCGCAGATTCCACGCAGAATATCTGCGTTCAGGGCAAACCGGGTACAGTCCCTGCCAGTCCCCGTTTTGCAGCGTCGTTTCCTATTGGGCAACATTTGCGACGCACTACACTAGCTCCTCGAGAAGCCCCGTGGGACGAACGCCCTATGAAGGCCGCGCCTTACGGCTGCGGCTCAGCGGCGGCACGGAACCGCGCGCGTTAGCAAGCGGGCCAACTAACGCTGTTACAAACGCATTTCATTTTCCGCCCGCCCTGAATTTCATCCTGCCGCAACGTCCTTACTATATAGTCGACTTACGAAACGATGCGTCTGCGGCAAGTCACCAGCAAGGGAACCGGCGAACTTGCGTTGGATATTGGTGCCGGTAATATCCGGTCCGATCCGCAACACGTCGTGGAAGCACTTTACGCCGAGCACTACGACCCGCTCTATCGGTACCTGGTATTGACCGGATCTACTCCAGCCGACGCCGACGAATACGTGCAGGAGGGATTTCTCAGGCTCATTCGCGCCCTGCGCGGGCGCGAGCCGGTGGAGCGGCCCAGGCATTGGCTCTTCCGTGTTGTTCATAACCTTCGCGCGGACGAATGGCGGCACAGCGGACGCCACGAGTGCGTGCCCATCGCCGAATCCAGTCACATGACCGCGGCCGGAGAGGGCCACAATCCGGAATCCGAGCTATTGGACAGAGAACGAACCGAACGGCTTCGTGTGGCGTTCCTGCAACTGACCGAGCGCCAAACCGCAATCCTCCACATGCGCGCCGAAGGCCTGAAGTTTCGCGAGATCGCCGATATTCTCGGCATCACCCTGCAGTCGGCATCCGAAGTCTGCGCCCGCGCGATGGAACGGCTGGGAAGGCTGGTGCATGACTGATTTCGCGTGGGAACCCTCCCAACAGCATCCGCCCGCCGGACTCCTGCTGCTGCATCTGGAGCGCGAGCTGTCCGACCGTGAAGCCGCTGCCGTAGACCGGCACATCGCGCAGTGCTGGCAGTGCCGCACGCAATCCCATCAGCTCAAACGCGGCATCTACGCCTTCATTCAGTACCGCAACGAACGGCTGGTCCCGTCGGTACCGCAGCCTCCCACGCCGCGCTATGCGTCCCGGCAGCGCCTCTATCCTGCGGCCTCGCTACCGGAACCCTGGCCGGCCGCCGTTTTGCGCTGCCTCGTCCAGCCGCGGGCGAACCGGTACTGGTGGGCCGCCGTGACCGCGCTCGCCGTGGTTGCCGCCATCGCGATTGCTTCCCGGTTCGCTCCGCGGCCTGGACGTGTTCCGCCGGAGGTCACCGCAGCGGAGCTTTTGCGCCACGCATCCGCCGTGCGGCCCGGCATACACGCTGCCATTTATCAGACTGTCGAGATCCGCTATGCCGGCCATACTTCCCGGCATGAGTTCCTGCGCCGTCGCGGGCAGAGCATCGTGCCTCGTCCGCCGCGGAACCTTCCGCGCCTCATGCCCGTGGATTGGTCCGACCCCTTAGGAGCCGAGCAGTTCGCACTCTGGCGGAACACTCTGACTTCACGTCGCGACTCGGTCGATATCGAGCCGGACACCATGACCCTGAACACGGCCACCCTGGTACCCGCCGAGATCGCATCGGCCTCCCTGACCGTGCGCCGCTCCGACTGGCGGCCGATCGCCAAGAAAGTCGACCTGGCGGGCGGATCGCCGCTGGAGATCCGCGAACTGAGCTACGAAGTTCGGGCCGAGACCGACCCGCTTCCTTCTCTCGCCGTATCCCGGCCGGCGCCGGGAGCGGCTCCCCGCCATGCCCCGCCCGACGAGGAACGCCTGGAGTTTGCCGAGGTGGAACTGCGGGAGGCGCTGCACCGGATCGAAGCCGATATTCGCGAGACTCCTCGCATCTGGCGGGAAGGAAACCGGATTCATTTCAGCTCCTGGGCTGAAGACGCCGAACGGGCAGCGGCTTTGCGCCTGGCGGCATCGGGCATTCCCGAAGTGCGTGCCGAGATCCGCGGACCCGGATCTGCGGCGGGAGGCACGATTACCGAAAGCTCCTCCACACCCTCCACGGCCGCGGCCATCGTCTCCACTCCCCCTCTGCGCGATCGCCTTTGGAAGCTGTTGGGCGGCATAGAGTCCGCTAACCGTTATCTCAACGAGGAGAGTGCGGCGTACCTCAAGTTATTCGCCACGGCGTCGGCATTGGCCCGTCTGGCGGGCCGCTACCCGGAAGCCACACGCGGGCGGCTACCGGCCACCGTCACGGACCGGGTCGATCGCCTTGCCGCGGAACAAATCGCCGGTGTTCGCGAGCATGCCCGGCATTATCTCGATCGCACCGACTTTGTGCTCCACGACATGCTGGCAAGTCAGAACATCTCTCTGCCTACGACGCCCGAGCCGTCCGGCTGTGTTCCGTGGCAGGAGGCCGCGCCGGCGCTGGCCGCGGACATCCGTTCTCTGCACCTTTCTTTCCGCCGCTTGTTCGTCCCCGACCAGGTGGACGAGCCGATCGATTTTTCCCCCTCCGCGCTGCTGCGCCAGGCAGCGGATGCGGAGTGGAATCTGATGAGTCATCTGAGCCGGATCTGTCCACCGGGCCGGTCGCTCCCCTAGTTCTGAAGAGGATTCATATGAAACGCATCGTAACGTTTAGCTTGTGGCTACTGGTGGTCTTCGCCTTCCGCGCGCCTGTTGCGGCGCAGGACGCGGAGATCTCGGGCCTGATCACCGATTCCAGCGACGCTGTGGTTCCCCGCGCCGTCGTGCGCGTCGTCAATCAGGCTACCGGCACCAGCCGTACCACGCAGACCAATGAGAGCGGCGCCTACGTCGTGCCCGCGTTGCAGCCGGGCCTCTACGACGTGGAGATCAACAAAGAGGGATTTCAGCCCGTCAGCCGGACGGGGGTCAAACTCGATGTCGCCGCGCGGATTCGTCTCAACTTCCGTCTGCAATTGGGCGCCACCAGCGAAAGGATTACCGTGCCCGCGCAGAGCGAACTCGTGCAGACCACAGAGACTTCGGTCGGAGGTGTCATCACCACTTCCGAACTGGCACGGCTGCCCGTGAATGGGCGCAATTATACCCGCCTGATCCTGCTCATGCCGGGCACCAGCGACCGTGCCAAAAGCCAGACCAACGGCACCTTTTCCGGAACCAATCTCTACTCGGTCAATGGACAGCGCTCCCAGGACAACAACTACACGCTGGATGGCGTCGAAAACAACCTCTTCCGCATGAACTCGCCGGGAGCTTCTCCGCCAATGGACGCGATGCAGGAGTTCCGCGTAATGACCGGCTCGTCCGCCGAATACGGCCGGTCCGCAGGGGCGAATGTGAACATGGTCGTCAAGGCCGGCACTCGCGACCTGCACGGCTCCGTCTACGAGTTCCTCCGGAACGATAAACTGGATGCCAACGATTTCTTCGCCAATCGCGTGGGCTCGGGGAAGGTCCCCTTCCGCCAGAATCAGTATGGCGTCAGCGCGGGCGGTCCGGTGGTCATCCCGAAAGTCTATAACGGACGCGAGAAGACCTTCTGGTTCGCCAGTTGGGAGGGATTTCGCCTTCGCCAGGGCTCTACGCTCATCAGCACAGTGCCTACCGCGGAACAGCGCAGCGGCGATTTCTCGGGGCAGCCGCGCCAGATTTTCGACCCTCTGACCTCAGAGCCCGGACCCGGCGGCGTGGTGCTGCGGCAACCTTTCCCCGGCAACCGTATACCGGCATCCCGCATGCACCCGGCGAGCCTCTATCTGCTCGACCGGCTGGTGCCCCTGCCGAATCGTCCCGGCCTGAGTAATAACTTCGTGAATACCAGTCCCCAGCGAAACGATCGCGATGCCTGGGTCATGCGCTTCGACCACGTACTCACTTCCAAAGACAACCTCAGCGTGCGATACCTCAAACAGAAAGTGGGACAGGTCAATCCGCAGGCGAATCCGAATTTCGTCACGGAGAACCGGTTCGATGTTCATAATGTCGCGGGATCCTGGACTCGCGTCATCTCCCCGAATTCGGTCCTGGAAGTGAAGTTCGGATACAACGAGCCTTACGTGCCCGGCATCACTCATGTTCCGGGCCTGACCCGGGCCGATTTCCTGAATAGCACGGGAATCCACCTATTCCAGGAGGATACCCCCTTCGATACCACACCCAACTTCAACGTAACCGGGCAATTCTCCACCAGCGGCAGCGGCGTCGCAACCGACGACCATGTCTATCAATGGATGGGCACTTACAGCAAGCAGCTTGCACGGCATAACCTCCGCGCCGGCGGTGGCTATAGCCGCCGCCAGTACTTTTACAACGGATCCACTCCCATGCACGGCACGGCGACGTTCGACACGCGCCTGACCGAGCTTGCCACCCAAAGCAACTCCGGGCACAGCACCGCCAGCTTCCTGCTCGGCTATCCCTCTCAAATCGATCGCGGCCTGGGCGACGCCTCCACCAACGGACGCCAGAACGCGACCTATTTCTTCATCCAGGACGACTGGCATGTCAACACGCAACTGACCATCAACTACGGGGTGCGCTACGAAATTGCCAATCCGCCCTACGACACCACCGATCGCGTGGGCACTCTCTGGCTGCAGCGCGATCCCCAAAGCGGCAAGTACTCCGGCGAGTTGCTTTGGGGCACGGTCAATCCGCTGCCCGATCCCGTGACGGGCGCGGTCGACCAGCCGGCGCGGCGCGGCGCGTTCGGCCGGAGCCTGCAAGCCAACTGCTACCGCAACCTCGCGCCGCGTGTAGGCCTCGCCTACCAGCTCTCGCCCCGCATGACCCTCCGCACCGGTTTCGGCATTTACTACAATTCCACCTTCATGCAGGAGTTGCAGGACAAACGAAAGTTCTACCCGTACAACATCTCCCAGACCTTCGTTGCCAATACCGGCGTGCTGCCGGATCTGAGCATCAGCGACACCGGCCCGTCCTACACCAACACGACAGCTATCGGCGGGTGGGCCCAGAGGCCCGACAACCGCACCCCCTATTCCATGCAATGGAACCTCTTCCTGGCGCGGGAACTGGGCTTCTCCACCGTGCTCGAGGCGGGTTACGTCGGCTCGGGCAACCGCAAGCAGATCGGCTATGCCCCGTTCAATGTGGCGCTCACGCCCGGCCCCGGAGCCGTGCAGCCGCGGCGCCTCCTCCCCGAGTACGGCGACTTCAACTGGGGAGCCAATCTTTTCAACTCCAATTACAACGCGCTGCAGGTGAAGGTGCAGCGGCGCTTCAGCCGTGGTCTTCAGTTGCAGGCCAACTATACCTGGAGCCGTTCCATGGACGAGCAGTCGTCGCTGGCCGAAACGAAAACGCAGAATCCCTTCGACCGCCGCGCCGATTACTCGCGCTCGAGCTGGGATCTGCGGCATGTCTTCCAGTTGGCCTACGTCTGGGAGCTGCCCGTGGGCCGCGGCCGGCGCTTCGGCGCCAACTGGCCCATCGCCATGGACCTCTTCCTCGGCGGATGGGCCTTCGAAGGCATCACCCGCTATCAGACCGGAGGCCCTGTCAATGTCGTGCTCGGGCAGGATCGCGCCAATGTGGGCAGCACCACCCAGCGTCCCGATCTGATTCGCGACCCCAACACCGGCCCTCGTACCCCCGAGCAGTGGTTTGATACCGGAGCATTCCAGATGCCGGCCCCTTACACCTACGGCTCGGCCGGAGCGTTCGTGGTCAATAGCGACGGCCGCCACAACTGGGACGTCTCGGTTGCCAAATGGTTCCGCATCCACGAAAGCCATTCCCTCGAAGTGCGGGCGGAAATGTTCAACATCTCGAATTCGGTCTCAATGGGAGATCCCAACGCCCAATTCACATCGTCCGCATTCGGACAAGTCACGAGCGCAACCGCTGCGCGCCAGATTCAACTGGCCTTGCGGTACACGTTTTGAGGAGAATCACGATGAATTGGAGACGACGGGAATTCCTCCTGGCCGGCTTTGCCGGCATGCTGCGTGCTGCCGGCCTGGACAAAAGCGCGATCGGAGCAAATACCGCCATGGCCGGCTACGGCCTCTATCAGGCGATTGACGCGATCCGCCATTGTGGATTTCCAGTCATCGAAATCCATCCCATGGGAGTGGTCACCGCGACTCCCGGAAAGTTCCCCGGCTTTGAGTTCGACACCATG
>CAZMRK010000047.1:0-4964 GCA_964568355.1 uncultured Solibacteraceae bacterium
ACCGTTCCAGGCCGGATGCCCAATCGTTGCGCGATATCCCGATTCTTCAAGCCTTGCTCTACCAGATCCACCACCTGCAGCTCCCGGGGCGTGAGGTTCGATCGCATGCCGTGTGCGGCTCGCTCCGGCTCTTTCAAGAGCGCCTCTTCCATCCAGGTATTGCCGGCCGCCACCGCTCGCAGGCAGCGCATCACCGTGGCCGTATCCGCAGTCTTGCGGACCACCCCTTGGGCGCCCACCTGGAGCATACGCAGGGCCTCAGCCTCCGTCATACTCTGTCCCCAGATGATGCCGGCCACCGGCTTGCCCGACGCTCGCAAACGCTTGAAGCACTCCAAAACTGCATGGATTCCAAAGGACTTATCCAGAATCACCACCGCCGGATTCTTCTCGCGAATCATTTCCATCCCGCTGAACAACGAGACTTCTGCCCCAACCAGGCACAGATCCTCACAAGGAGCCAACATGGCTCTGATCCCCTCGATGACGACCGGTTCGGTGTCGCAGATAGCCACGGATTTTGCAGACATAAAGGATGTCATTCCGCCTGGTTCCCCGCTTCCACCAGTGGTGGACCGGGTCCCCAATCCTCCATATAGAGATATCGAGATAAGTTGTTCGAATCTTTAGTACCCCCCACCGCAACAAATCTCACCTTTTCGCTATCATGGCCTTTGTTCGAACTTTCCGAGAAGACCGCCGCGGCCTACCTCGAGGCACGCGGCTTTGGGCAGGCGCCGCAATCGGTTACCGAGCTGGGAGGTGGTGTTTCCAACACCGTCCTCCTCGTCGAAACCCCGCAGCAGCGCTTTATCCTCAAGCAATCACTGGCAAAACTTCGCGTCGAGCAGGACTGGTTTTCGGACCGCGAGCGCATCTTTCGCGAGTCCAGCGCCATGGCGCAATTGGCTCCTCACCTTCCGACCGGCTCGCTGCCGGCGATACTGTTCGAGGACCGCGCCAATTGCCTGTTCGCCATGAGTGCCGCTCCCGCCGGCGCGCAGCCCTGGAAGTCTCTGCTCCTCGCCGGCACAGTCGATGCGGGCATCGCGGCTTCCATCGGCAGCTTGCTCGGCACCATCATTCGCGTCACCTGGCACAGCCCCGAGTGGGAGCGCGATTATGGAGATCAGACCGTCTTTGATCAGCTTCGCCTCGATCCCTACTACCGCAGTACGGCCGCCCGCCACCCCGACCTGGAGCCCCGCTTCGCTGCCCTCATCGAGACCTCGCACCGGCGGCGCGTCAGCCTGGTCCATGGCGACTGGAGTCCGAAGAACTTCCTGATCTGCGGCGCCTCCGCCATGGCCATCGATTTCGAAGTTGTGCATTTCGGCGACCCCTCCTTCGATTCCGCCTTTCTGCTGAATCACCTGCTGCTCAAGAGCTTCTATCGGCCTTCTTTCCGCCGCGCCTTTGCCTCTGCTGCAACCGCCTTCTGGCAGGCCCTCCTCGCGGAACTGCCTCCCGGCTGTGCGTGGATCGAAAGCGCCACCATCGCGCACCTCGGCGCGCTTCTGCTTGCCCGCATCGATGGCAAATCACCCGCGGAATACCTCACCGACGCCGCCCTGCGTAACCGGGTCCGCGGCTTCGCTCGCCGTTTGATGCAGGATCCTCCCGCTCGTGTAAAGAAAGTATTCGATCAGGTATGCCTCTGACGATCCGGCGCGTCGACGCCTTGGAAATTCTCGATTCTCGCGGTAATCCCACCGTCTCGGTGGAAGTGGAGCTCGCCGGTGGCACTTTCGGCGAGGCGAAAGTACCTTCCGGTGCATCCACCGGAACGCACGAAGCCGTCGAACTGCGCGATGGCGACCGCGCCCGCTATGCGGGCAAGGGAGTTCGCCGCGCCGTCCGCAACGTACTGGAGATCCTCGGGCCTGCCGTGGAGGGGATGGACGCTGCCGACCAGGCGGCCCTTGACCGCCGCCTGCTGAGCCTCGACGGCACTCCCCAAAAGTCCGCGTTGGGCGCGAATGCCCTGCTGGGCGTTTCTTGCGCTGTCGCTCGTGCCGCCGCCGCGGCCCGCCGTGTTCCGCTCTGGCAGCACCTGCAGGGACAACGCACCGCTTCCCTGCCCCTGCCCATGGTCAACATCCTCTCCGGCGGATTGCATGCGGGCCGGCAGTTCGAGTTTCAGGATTTCCTGGCCATCCCCCATGGACTGCCGGATTACCCCTCCGCGCTGGAAGCCCTGGTCGCGATCCATCGCGCCGCCCGCGCCGAACTCGCGGACCGCGGCTATCTCCTCACCGGTGTGGCCGATGAAGGCGGCTGGGGACCTCGCCTCCCGGCCAATGAACTGGCCCTTGAGGTTCTCACCCGCTCCATCGAGCGTGCCGGCCATCAGCCCGGATCTCAGGTCTCCATCGCTGTCGATGTAGCCGCCACCCACTTCTATCAGGACGGCCGTTACCATCTCCACAGCGAAGGGCGCGTGCTCTCCAGTGAGGAACTGATTGAGCTGCTGGCCGGGTGGGTACGCCGTTTCCCGATCATCTCCATCGAGGATGGTTTGGCCGAAGACGATTGGGAAGGCTGGAAGCGGCTGACCGAAGCCTTAGGCTCGCGCATCCAGATTCTCGGCGACGATCTGTTCGTCACCAACCTCGCCCGCCTGGAGCGCGGCATCGCCGGCGGCGTCGCCAACGCGGTATTGGTGAAGATGAACCAGATCGGCACGCTCACCGAGACGTTCGCGGTTATAGATCGGGCCTTGGCCGCGGGCTACCGCGCGGTGATCTCCGCGCGCTCCGGCGAGACCGAAGATGATTTCCTGGCCGATCTCGCCGTTGCCTCCGGAGCCGGACAGATCAAAATCGGTTCCGCCCGCACCTCGGAGCGCCTGGCCAAGTACAACCGGCTGCTCAAAATCGCCCGAGCCACCGGCTTCCCCATGGCCACCTGGGTTACTCCAGCAAATTGATGGTCCCCCGGCAGTTCGCCGCACCGCAGCGGCAGCGTACCTTGCCGACATCTTTGTCGAAGCGGTAATCCACCGTCAGCTCTTCGCCCGGATCGATGGTCCGTTTGCTCATATACAGGATGTGACGCTGAAAGTTCCACGCGTAGAGATTCGGCTCGCAGCAGTGATTGATCAACTCTGCCCCGCTGCCGCCCACAGACCCGTCGATCGTCCAATAGTCGTCCAGCGTGAACAGGTACGTGCGCGGGCCCATACCGCGCCGCTTGGTCTCCCGGCGGCTGATCAACTCCCCGGTGTACTCGATCACCTTACGGCGCGCTGGAATTTTCTGCCCCGCATAGACTCCCCAGCCATGAATCCCCGAGCGCCCCACGCGCAATCGGAAGCAGGCATACCGGTGGTCGATCTGTGGAACCAGCACTTCAGCTTTGGCGGACATTTTCTCCCCGATTCTAGCGGACCCCCCGGGCTTTTGAGAAGAGAGTCGCTATAATGTGACGTCGTGATTCGTTTCCAACCTGACAGCGAGCGCTGCCTCTTCAACAACACTCTGGATTTCGCCGGGCGCCGTCTGCGCGCCCTCATCGAGCGGGATCCGGATTTCTACCCCCTCTATACCGTGAAGGGGCGCTGGAATCATGGAGGAGAGGCCTGGACCCACTGGTGCGACGGCTTTCTTCCCGGCATGTTCTGGATCCTCTACGGACGCGCGCCGCACGGCAGTCCCGAATCAGGCTGGTGGCGCGAGCAGGCCATCCGCTACTCCCGCCCGCTAGAGCCGCGCAAGTTCGATCGCGACGTCCACGACCTGGGCTTCATCTTCATGCCCACCTACTACCGCTGGTTTCAGTTCACACGCGATCCACGGCTGAAGGAGGTAGTGCTCGAAGCCGGCCGCACCATGTCGCTGCGCTTTCAGGAAAAAGGCGCCTACCTGCGCTCCTTTGTCGCCGCCGATTCCTTGTTCATCGATATCATGATGAACGTCGGCATCATCTTTTACGCCGCCCTGGAGACCGGCGATCCGCGTCTGCTGGATGTCGCCATGCGCCATACGCTGACTTCGCAGCGCGTCCTGGTGCGAGGCGACGGCTCCACGGCTCACGAAGGCATCTTCGATCTCGAAACCGGCGAGTTTCTCCGCCAGAGCACCCACCAGGGATATCGCGGCGATTCCTGCTGGACGCGCGGACTCGCCTGGGCGCTCTATGGCTTCGGGACCTGCTACAGCTATGTGCGCGATCCCCGCTTCCTGCGAGCCGCCGAAGCCTGCGCCGATTTCTATATCCGCCAGACTCCCTCCGACGGCGTCCCACCCTGGGATTTCGATGCTCCCCCGGAAACCGTTGGCCTGCTCGACACCTCTGCCGCCGCCATCTCCGCCTCAGGCCTGCTGCAATTGTCAAAGCTATCCTCGGATCCGGTGAAGGGTCACTTTTACGACCAGGTGGCCAGGCGAATCCTTCAATCTCTCTGTGAAAAACACCTCTCGGATGGCGATCCGGAGTGGGAAGGCATCCTCAAGGGCGGCGTGTACCACATCCGCAAAAATCTGGGAGTCAATGAATCGGTGATGTGGGGAGAATACTTCTTCCTGGAAGCCCTGGAGAGGGCTTTGACGCCCCCATCCGAGGCAGCCCAGGTTTAAATGGTTTAGCGCGCAGCCATCAGGGCCCGCAACCGGCGGGCCCGTTCGGGAGCCCGCAATTGGCGCAGCGCCTTCGCTTCAATCTGCCGGATCCGCTCCCGGGTGACATCAAACTCCTGGCCAATCTCTTCCAGGGTGTGCTCCCGTTCGCAGCCGATGCCGAAACGCAGCCGGATGACCTTCTCTTCCTTCGGGGAGAGCGTTTTCAGAATCCCAGCGGTTTCGTCCCGCACGTTCGATTCGATAACGGCGTCCACCGGAGATCCCACCCAGCGGTCTTCGATCAGATCGCCCAGCGCCGACTCCCCATCCCGGCCGACCGGCGTTTCCAGAGATACCGGATCGCGCGAAATGGTTTTCAGCTTCTGGACCTTCTCCACCGGGATG
>CAZMRK010000048.1:0-3100 GCA_964568355.1 uncultured Solibacteraceae bacterium
ATTCGTCAGCACGCTGAGCGGAGCGCCGCTCTGGGCCGTGAACAGCGGACTGAACACCCAACCGCCCAGCAGTTGCCCCAGCACTCCCTTCTGCCCTTTGTAAACGGGCGGCCGGTAATAGATGCTCAGGTTGTAGACCCAGTTGATGTCAAACGCCTGGGACCCGTACATGGATGAGACGTCCCACATGTCCATGGGCGTGAGGATCCCGGAGCCAAAACCGCCCGTCCCCAATGCGCGGCTAAAGGTGACATTCGACATGGAGGTCAGACCGTGCCAGTCGGCCATCCGCATCGAGAGGAAGGCACCGTTGTAGTTCCCGTAACCCAGGCTGGCGGCCATAGGGAGCGCAAGAGCTTGCGCCGGATTCGAACTGGGCAGGGTACGGCCCAGGGTCCAACCCGGCGCTGAGTTCAAAGCCGCCCACAGATTGTAAATTGCGGTTGTCTGGATATTGGTTCTTTGCTTCGATGCCACCGCGGAGGTGCAATTGGCGAACCCGGTGCAATAGGCCGACCCCGCGCCTCCCATGGCCGCTTCGAAGAATGGCTGCGGCTGGAGCGATGTCTGGCCGGCGCTCACCGCCTGGTAGGTGTTGGCGAACGCCTGGGCGAAGCTTTGCCCGTTCAGCGTCATCATATAGGGCACCGAGTCCAGGCTGAGTGCCAGTTGCTCGTCCCGGCTCCTCATGCCGATATATCCCAGCTCTAGCCTTACTTTGGACGTCAGTTCCCGCTGAATCGTCACGTCAATTTGATCGATATGAGACGCTTTCAAGGTTGGATCGTCCGCCCACGCGGTGGCTGCCGCTGCGTTGCCGCCTACGCCGGCCAGGTACGGCTGTGCCAACGTCTGCGACACCGTCGGGAGCGGCGCCACCAGGCCGTCGATCCCGATGCGGAAGGCGTTGGTCGGGTCGGCGCCCGCGGTTCCGAGACATTGTCCGTCTTTGCTGACGCCCGTGCATTGAACGGTCTGACCGATGCCGACGCCCTGGAGCGGAACCTGAATCACGTTGATACCGTTAATCCGGCCGTGCCGCCTGCCATAGCCCGCGCGGATCACGGTATGCCCTGAAGAAAACAGCTTACCCAGGATGCCGCTGGTGAACCTGGGATTCCAGGCCACCGCCACGCGAGGATCCAGTCCGTTATAGACCGGACTGTACGGATACTTGGGATGCCCTGCGACGCTGTCGATCGTGGCAAACCCGAGAGTCGGGTTGTAGACCTGTCCCGCCAGCGCTGCCTGCTTCCGCTTGGCCAGATAGTCTTCGCCGATGATGGCGTTGCCGCTGCTGTCTGTAATCATGGGCAGGTTGCCGTTCACTTCGTAAGCCGGCATCTGGATCCCGTAGCCCAGGCCGTAGCTCAAAGTGACCGTCGGCTTGATGTGCCAGGTGTCTCCGAAATACAGGTTGTAAGTCGGGATCACGCTCTCCGAGAAGATCGAGCTTCCGACCGGCAGCAGTTCCCCGCCTTTGCGCGCGTACATCACCTGCGACTGCGATACCAGGCCGAGCGTGGTGGCATACAGCGAGGTCCAGTTGTTCACCTGGTTGGCGGGAACCGTCGCCGGGACGTAAGCGGACGGCATCGTAATGCCTGCTCCCGAGGTGATCTCATAGCCGGCGTAGCTATAGATGCTGATGCCGTTGTCGTTGCGCTGGTGCTTGATGTTGTTGCGCTGATATTGACCGCCGAACTGGAAGACGTGGTTGCCGTGAATGTAGGTAAGGTCGTCGCGGATCACCTTATCCTGGCCGTCCCAGTAGCGCGCCAGGCCGCTGCCGCGGTCCACCTGAACGGGAAGCAGTTGACCACCGCCGCTGCCGCCGATGATGGCCGCTCCGCCCAATCCGGGTAGCTGCGGCGCCCCCCCGGCGCTGATCCACTCCCAGGCGTTGCGCAGGTAGTTGAAATGGAAGTCGTTGATCAGGTGCGGAGTAATCACCCCGGAGAGTCCCGCCACCCAGTAAGAGGGTGTCTGCCGGTGCGGTGTTTTGGCTGCCGCCTGGCCCAGCGTATCGCCCGGCAAAATTCCTCCGATGTCCACCTGGCTGGTAGTCATCTGGGAAAACTTGTAATAGCGATAACTGGTCATCAGCTTCCAGTTGGAGCCAAAGTCATGATCCACCCGCGCCATCGCGAAGTTCGATGTCTGCGGCACGGGAACAGTCGTGAAATAGCCCTGAGTGTTGTATCTGTCGCCGAAATTCGGATCGTTGGGCAAGGGCATCCACTTGTTCCAGATCTCGGACACGATGGGATTCAGGCCCTGGCCGCGGGGATCGCAAGCGCCGGCGGGGCACATCGCCGGCTGATAGGTGACCCCATTCACGGTGACCGGAGCCGGATTGAGGTTGTAAGGGATAATCTGCCCGGAGCTATTGGCAACCTGGATCACCCCCGCGCGCATTAGCGCGGTAGGCACCAGCCGGTCAATGGTGGTGACGTTCGGGAAACGCCGTCCTTCGTAGTTGAAGAAAAAGTAGGTCTTACCCCCCAATAACGAGGGTGCCAGGGGTCCTCCCAGCGACGCGCCAAACCGGTTCTGGTGAGTTGCCGGCAAGGGGGTATATGGCAGGTTACCCGACTTGGTGTGGTTGTTCTGCCAGGTGTTGGCGCCCAGGTTCGAGCCAAAATAGTATTCATAGGCCGAGCCGTGGAACTGGTTGGTGCCACGCTTGGATACCATCTGAATCTGGGCGCCGGCGGCCGAATTGAAGTCGGCAGTCTGATTGCTGATGCCTACTTTGTATTCCTCGATCGTTTCCACCGGTGTCGGCATCACTCCGGAAGGCAGGGCATTGCCGATCCCGAACATATTTCCCGGCGCGGGATTGTAATTGTGCGATCCCTGCTGGTCATCGCTGTTATTCCCGCCATCGAGCTGAAACTGGCTCTGATCTTCCACGACGCCGGCGACCTGCCCGCCAATGGCGCCATTCGCGCCGCCGCCCGGCGTGACCGCCGGCTGTAGGACAAAGAAGGCGTTGGCGTCGCGGCCGAAGTTGGGCAGATTCATCAGGCTCTCGCCGGAGATCGTCGATCCCACCGTTGCGTTCGACGTCTGCAACTCGGCGCCCGCGGACGCCTGG
>CAZMRK010000049.1:0-22982 GCA_964568355.1 uncultured Solibacteraceae bacterium
GCTGGCCGGCAGCGCCGGACCCGACGATCTTTCGGCGCGCCTGGACGCCCGTTCGGGCAACCAGGAACAATCCATAGCGGGGCAGGCAGCCACCGCGCCGCCCGGAACACGGCCTGTGCTGAACGTGAAGGCCGGCGCGCCGATCCGGGTGAAGTGGTCCGTCACCAATGGCGACAAGCCGGGAGTGATCCACGACGTAACGGTGCATTGTTTTCTGGCGCGCGAAGAAGCGCCGGGGCAGCGCGAGGCACCCAAACTGGGCACCAACGCGGTTTATGAAAGCGCGCTGATGATGGACTTCGCAGCCAAGGCCCGGAGTACGGCGGACTTCTCGCTGCAGGCTCCCTCGCCGGGTATTTATCTGCTGCGGGTAGAGACGATCGGCGCAGCCAAGGAGCATGGCCACGAGCATTACGCGGCCATGGACATCAAAGTACAATGACACGGAATATGGCAGGCTGGATGGCGATCGCGGGACTGGCGGCAGCGCTCACAGCCCGCGCCGAGCATTTCCATATCGAACTGGTGGCGGCGGGGCCGGATGGCGCGAAACAGACGTCCTACGCGGACGAGGCTCCGCCGGCCATGGGCGTGAATCCACGGCCGGTGCTGAAGGTACGCGCGGGGCAGCCGATCACGGTGCAGTTCATCATGACCAACGTCTATCCGCACGGCAGTATTCCCAACGCGGGCGCGCGCTACTACGTGGTGAAGGAAAACGCGATCGGCCAGCGCACGCTGCCGCCGCTCGCGGGCAACGTGGTGACGCAGGGAAGCTTCGATCTGGATCTGAAGCCGAAGGCGCGGATCGGGGCGCGGATGCGGATTGCGATCGCGCAACCGGGCATCTATCTGCTGCGCGTGGAATCCATGCGCACGCAGAATACGCACGAGCACTTCTCGGCGATCGATTTGCAGGTGCAGTAGATGCGAGTCTTCCCTGCCCTGGGGCTGGTCCTGGCGGCCGGACTGATCGCGCAGGAGAAGCCTTTTCTCGACGTATTTTTCGAAACCAAAGCCGGACCGAAGATCGAAGGGGAGACGACGGCAAGCGGTTTTCTGGCGCGTCCGGCCACGGCGGGGCATCTTCCGAGTGTGGTGCTGCTGGTGGAGCGCGAAGATGACCGGGCGCGGCAGTGGGCGCGGGACCTGGCTTCGACGGGCTTTGCGGTGCTGGCTGCCGGGCAGGACGCCCAGCGGGCGGCGCAATGGCTGGCCAGCCAACCTTACGTCGATCCACAGCGCATGGCGGTGATCGGCTGGCCGGGAACGCAGGGGAAGGCGATCGAGCTGGCGAGGAGCCGCAAGCTGGCGGCGGCGGTATTGTGGGGCGCGGCTTCGGCTCCGGCGGGTGTCTCGTTCCCGGTGTTCCCGGTGCCGGCGGACAAACCAGAGGATCAGGCGTGGGTGCAGGTGTACGAATTTCTGGGACAGCATGTGGAAGGCGGAGCGCCGCAGATCGCGCGCGTGGTGGACCTGATGCGCACGATCAACTCAAATGATGGAATCCGCGGACAACTGGCACAATCGCTGCTACAGCCGCCGGCAAGCGACGCTGCCTGGGAACAGGCGCGGTCGAAAGCCGCGATCGTGGCCGAGGCCGGCAACCTGCTAATCAGCCGGCATCCGCCGAAGGGCAATCCGGAGGAGTGGAAGCAACGGGCCACCGAGTATCGGGATATCGCGCTGGCGCTTCTCAAGGCGATTGAGGTACACAACTATCCGGCAGCACAGGAGGCGCTGCGGGAGATGACGCCGAGCTGCGCGCGGTGCCATGTGGAATTCCGGTGAGCAGGAGAGAGCGCGCGCCGATTCTCACCGGATGGATCTTCAGGTTTTCTCTTTCACCGGCATGTATGCGTGAGGGCGCTTGCGGAGGACCTGGGCTTTTACCAACACATCTCCGGGGATGATTTTGCCCATGTGGCCGACGCGCAGGTTGGTGCGGCCCGGAGTGATTTGGTCCAAGACCTCCTGCCCGCGGATGACTCTCCCGAAGACGGTGAAATGGCCATTGAATTCCGGGTGGGGCACCAGGGTGAGGAAGAACTGGGAGCCGCCGGTATGCGGCCCGGTGTTTACCAGACAAAGCGAACCCCGAAAGGTGGGACGCGCGCCGGGCTTATTGAACTCGTCCGGAACGGTATAGCCGGGACCTCCGCTGCCGTCGTCCTTCGGATCGGTGTTGCGGGTGTTGGGATCTCCTCCGACAACCAGGCCGGACTCGGCCAGGTGAAAGAGGGTTCCGTCATAGAAACGCTGCTCCACCAGGTGAATGAAATTCGCGACGGCAGCCGGCGCCTGATCCTCGAACAGCTCGATTTCGACGTCGCCGCGCGCGCCGGTGGCAAGAGTAGGCGGGGTAGAGCGGTCAGGACCGGGAACGTATCTGCGGTGCTCGATGGTCAGCTTTACCACGGGCAGGTTATTCGCCTGGTCTTCGGACTTGCGCCGGGTCTGCTCTTCGTTCCAGCGGGCCGACAGGTCGCGGGCGTTGCCACGTATAGCTTCCGCCCAGCCAGGAGCATTCCGAGGGAAGGTCTTCTCCATGCGATCGAGGACTTCGCCGAAGCGCTCGACGCCTAACGCAGCCTTGGAATAGGCGCCCCAAACGTATTGGCTCCGGGGATCCTTTTCGAGCGCTTTCAGACTGGTCTGGTAGGCTTTCTGATACTCGCCGGCTTCATACTCGACGTTGGCCAGCCCGGCAAAAGCGCGCGCCCGGTCCACGCCGCCATCGACAGCACGCTGGAAATAAGGGCGGATCTCGTTCGGCTCTCCCCCGACAAAGAGGAGCAACTCTCCGGTGAGCCACTGGGCGGCAGGATCATCCGGGCGAGCTTTGCGAGCAGCGGCAAGATTCTGCTCCAACTGGCCCAACTGCTGGTTCATGCGATTGATGAGGCCGCGCCCTTCGATCATCCGCGCCTCGACGCCCTCATTCTTGCCAGACCGGCGGGCAGCGGTGACCTCTTCCTTCAGTTCGGCGAGGCGCTCGTTGCTCTTGAGGATGGTATTGAATTCCTGCTCCAGCGCTGAGCTGCTCTCCACGTTGGCGGCGGAAGGATCGCCGGATGCTTTTCCGTTCATCTGGTCCAGCAGGCTGCCCTCCAGATTTCCAGCGGAAGGAGCAGGCTGTTTCTGGGGCTGGTGCGGATTGGCCGGCGGAGCCTCGCGGGCGGCTTCCGGCGGACTCTGTGGGCGGGAGTGCTCCTCGCCCTTCCAGGCGACCACCACCCATAGCCCAATTGCCAGGGGCGCCGCCACGGCAGCCCATCGCCAGATCCGCTTCCCTTTCATCTGAATCTCCGAGTTTTTCTTTATTATCCGATGTTTCTGCCGCGGCTGCGGCCATTGCTCCCCGGCTTGCAGAAGCCTTAGGGGTCTGGTATAAGGTCTAGCTGATTTCTTAGTAACGTTCAGGGCTGTCCTATGCCCCCAAGCAGGAAGCCGAAAATGAAAGCGCCAGACAAACGAGGGGTCGAAGCATCCAAGCACAGCGAGTTCCAGAACGGCCGCCCCGCATCGCAGGGGAAGGCGCCCCGGGGGCAGGCGGAAAGCTTCGATGGCGCCGCCCGGCTGTTTCGCACAGGCCGCTTTGAGGAGGCACGGGGTTTGTTCGTTCAGGCACAATCCGGACCCGACCGAACGATCGCGCACAATGCGGAGCTCCATATCCGCATGTGCGACCGGCGGCTGGAAAGTCCGGCGGTTGTATTACATACGCCCGAGGAGCGCTATAACTACGCGGTAGCCTTGATCAACGCGCGGCAACTGAGCGCCGCACGGCAGCACCTGCAGGCCGCGCTATCAGAAGAGCCGGAGGCGGACCACATTTACTACGCGCTGGCGCTGTGTCTGGGGCTGAGTGGAGATCTGCACGGTGCTTATGAGAATCTAAAGCGTGCGATTGAATTGCAGCCGCGGAACCGAATTACGGCTCGCCAGGACGCCGATTTCGCGGGAATTATCGACCGGGCGCCACTGGATCGACTGGTATTTCCCGAACGGAAAACAAATAATTAGCAAATTCCAGGAGAGAGTTTCCGGGCCGCAGCCGGAGGCGCCGTTCGGACGGTCCCGGCGGAACGGGGCCACTGCCCATGCCTGAAGAAGCTCCGCTGCGCGTGCTCGCCATTGGCGGAGGCACGGGACTTTCGGTGCTGCTCAAGGGGCTGAAACGCTATGCGTCGGGCAACCCCCTGGCCACCGGGTCCAGCAAGCTGGACATCACCGCAGTGGTCACCGTGACCGACGACGGCGGCAGCTCCGGGCGGCTGCGGCGCGAATTTGACGTGCTCCCGCCGGGGGATATCCGCAATTGCATGGTGGCGCTCTCGGAAGACGAAGCTCTGCTTTCGCGCCTGTTCCAGTATCGTTTCCCGGCGGGGAGGGGGTTGAAGGGGCACAGTTTCGGCAATCTTTTCCTCATGGCGTTGACCCAGGTGATGGGTGATTTTCCCGACGCGGTGAAGGCGTGCTCCGGAGTTTTGAACATCGCCGGCCGGATCTATCCGGCGACCGCGGCCAATGTGGTGCTGGAGGCACAACTCGAAGACGGCACGAGCGTGGTGGGGGAGACCCGCATCAGCCGAAGCCGGCGGCGCATCGAGCGGGTGCGCCTGGTGCCGCGGCGCGTGCGACCGCTGGCAGCTACGCTGGCCGCTATCGCGGAGGCCGATGTGATTACCTTCGGGCCGGGGTCGCTGTTCACCAGCGTGATTCCCAATCTGCTGGTGGAAGGCATCCCGGCGGCGATCCGGCGGTCCCGGGCGGCGAAGGCGTATTTCGTCAACCTGATGTGGCAGCCGGGGGAAACGACGAATTTTTCCGCCTCCGACCACGTGCGCGCCATCGGCCGGCATTCGCGCGGTAATCTGCTGGACTATGTGGTGGTCAACACCAGCCCGCTACGCGCAGAGCTGAAGAAGAAATACGCCCGGCAACAGGCTTTGCCGGTTGAAAACGATCTGGACACCATCGCAGGCATGGGCATCGAGGTGATCGGCGCTCCGCTGGTTCAGCAAGGGGAAAAGATCCGCCACAATCCGGATTTGCTGGCCGCAGTGGCGCTGCGGATTGCGCAGGAGGGCCGGCGGAGACGGCTGCGGTAGGGCTGGCGCAGGTCCGCTTGCTTACGCGCGCGGTTCAGTGACGGCTGGCGAGTTCGGTGGAAACGAGGAGGGCCATGCCGCCTCCCCGAGGGTCGCGGCCGAAGATGGCTACGCGCCGCAGATAGTCTTCGAGCGCGGGTTGTTTGCCGGTGGATTCGCAGACATCGAGAAGCCGGCCGTCGGCGGCAATGCGGGCTTCGACGGCGCGCCAGGCGCGATCGAGGCGCGGCTGGTAGAGGCCGGCGTCCAGCCAGCCGCGCCGGATGCCGCGAGCAAGGGCGGTAGCGATCATAGCGGTGGCTGAAAATTCCGGATAGGCTCCGGGCAGATCGATGACCTGGCGCCACATACCGTCCGGGTCCTGAAATCGCGCGAGGGCGGCAATGTGGGCCTGGAAGGCGCGGAGCACTTCCGGGTAGGCGGGATGGTTGGATGGCAGGTCGGAGAGGGTCAGCGCCAGACCGAGGGCTGGAAAGGCATTGCCGCGTCCCCAGGCGGCTTCGGCCAGCGGCGAGTGCCGGTAGAGCCCGTCGGGCCGCAGGCAGAGCTTCTGCATGAAACGCAGATGGCGGACGGCCATTTCGAAATACTTGGGGTCATGGGTCAACTTGCCGGCCTTGGCAAGGATGGGGCAGCCCATGAAGACGGCGTCGCTCATCTCGCTGTGCATGGGCATGGCTTCCCGCATCTCTCCGGCAGGAGTGAAGGCCAGAGCCGCGGCGCGGCGCACCAGATCGGTATAACGCGGGTTGCCGGTGCGCTCGGCCAGTTCGGCGAAGATGAGGTGGCCTGCCAGGTGGCTGGCGGTGGCGCGGGCAAGGCTGTCCTTTGCGCCGTCCCGATAGGGCGCCACGATTTGCTCCACGGCGGCGAGCTGCCCCAGGCGCAGACGGCCGATGAGCGCGACGGCGGGGATATAGACGACCTCGTTCAGCTCCTGGCCATAGATGGCAGACAACTGTTCGGCCACCTGTCGGGGCGATCGGGCCAGCCGTTTCTCGATTTCCCGATGGGCTTCGGAGGCGGGGATTTCCGCGGGCAGCGAGGCCAGCAGTCCGGCTTTGGCATCCACACGGCGCGCCGGGATGGCGCCGACGCCAGCCACGGGATTCGCGGCCAGGGCAGGCGCCAGGCCGCCATCGTCGCTACCGGCCACCAGCACGAGGTCCGGCGCATGGATGCCGATCCAGCGCCAGAGCGCGTGAGACTCCGGATGGTCGCGATAGGCCTGGCCGGCGGGCGGAAACGATAGCGTGGAGCGATCGGGGTTGGCCAGCGGAATCGAGATCAGGCGGAAGCGGCGCCGCGCCGGCGGCAATCGCCGCCACTTCTGCACCTCACGGCGGACCACGGCGGCAGAGGCATCCTCGCCGGCGAGGCCACCGATCAGCAGGACGGACGGAGATCCGGCAGCGGGGCCTTCCAGCACGCCGGCTTCGATCTGTTTACGGCCGGCGGTGAGCCCCACGGCGAGGCGTTCAGCACCAGGCGCGAGCGCCGGCGCCGCGAGCAGCAGGAGGAGGCACAAGGGTACAAAAGACATGGGTGATGGCCACAGTATCGCGGGCGGGGGACGCGGTGCAAGTACAATGGACCCTATATGGAGACGCCCGTAACGGTTGTTATTCTCGCGGCTGGCCTGGGCACGAGGATGAAGTCCAAGAGAGCCAAGGTTCTGCATCAGGCCGGCGGCAAGACGCTGATCGAGCACGTGGTGCAGACAGCGCTGACGCTGGCCCCTTCGGAGCGGATCTTCGTAGTGATCGGCCATCAGGCGGAGCAGGTGCGGGCAGCGGTCCGGACGCCGGGGATCGGCTTCATTTACCAGGCTGAACAGAAAGGAACGGGGCACGCACTGCTGGCGGGACGCGAGGTTCTGGCGCCCCTGGGCGGGCTGCTGCTGGTGCTTTACGGCGACTGCCCGATGATTCCGGCAGCGCTGCTGCGCAACCTGATTGCAGCTCAGGACGGTTCCGATACGGCGGCCACGCTACTCACCGCGCGCCTGGAGGATCCCACCGGCTATGGACGGGTGCTGCGCGATGCGCGGGGCAACGTGGCGGGCATCGTGGAGCAGCGGGCGGCTACGCCGGCGCAACTGGCGATTTGCGAAGCCAACATGGGGATTTACTGCTATCAGGCAGACCTGTTCTTCCGCCACATCGACGAGATGCGGCCCAACAATCCAGCCAAGGAATACTATCTCACGGACATGATCGAGATCCTGACCCGCGCCGGGCACGTGGTGGCAGGGATGCAGGTGGACGATCCGCGACCGGTGCTGGGGATCAACAATCGCGTCGAACTGGCGGAGGCGGACGGCATTTTCCGGCAACGGAAGGTGCAGGAACTGATGCTGGCGGGGGTCACGGTGGAGCGTCCGGAAACGGTAGCAGTGGATCTGGATGTACGCATCGGGGCAGACAGCATTCTGGGACCGTTTACGCAGATCCTGGGCACAACGGTAATCGGGGAGGGATGCCGGGTCGGCGCATGCTCGATCATTGAAGATTCCGAACTGGGCGATGAAGTGGAGGTGGGGCCGTTCACGGTCATCGGCTCATCGCGCGTCGACAGCGGCGCGCACATCGGCCCTTATGCGCGGCTGCGAGCGGATAACCATGTAGCGGCGGGAGCGCGGGTGGGCAACTTTGTGGAGCTGAAGAAAACCGTGCTGGGCGCAGGGTCGAAGGCTCCGCACTTGAGTTATTTAGGAGACTCGGTGATCGGCGAAGGAGTAAATATCGGAGCGGGTACCATTACGTGCAATTACGACGGGGTGAAGAAACACCCCACGCACATCGCCGACAAAGTATTTGTCGGGAGTAACAGCACGCTGGTGGCTCCGATCGAGTTAGGAGAAGGGTCGTTTATAGGCGCAGGGTCGGTAATTACCGAAGGCGTTCCTCCGGAAGCCCTGGCATTGGGGCGCTCTCGCCAAGTGACTAAGCCGGGCCGGGCGCCGAAGCGCCACAAAGCCTAGAGAGATGTTGACGAGAGCGCGCGACTAACGATTGCCGACTGCCGCTACTCCCGCCGCTGCCTTACGGCTCAAGAAGCATTCCCGGCAATATACCGGCCTTCCCTGCGTGGGTTTAAACGGGACTGTCGTTTCCCGCCCACATTGCGAGCACATCGTCATGGTTTCCACCTTCTGGTAGCCGGAAGGAGAACTTCCCTGACGCTTCAGCTTGCAGGCTTTGCAACGCTTCGGCTCATTCTTGAAATTCTTGTCGCGGAAGAAGTGTTGTTCTCCCGCAGTAAAAACAAACTCAGCCCCGCACTCGGCGCACTTCAGAATTCGATCCTGGAACTCCATAGGCTAGCTCCGGGCCCCCCGTACCCCTATCCACCGTTTCCTGTGGTTGTGGTGATTTAGAAAGGGGGGACAGGCATCAGTCTGTCCCCCCTCTTTGTTACTCCATTTCCCGGCGTGATTTCTTCCGGTTTCGCTTACGGGCCAGCGCCTGCTTGACCCGTTTCTTTTCTCCCGGCTTCAAGTAAAAGGAGTGCCGTTTGACCTCCTTAATGATGTCCTCTTGTTGGACCTTGCGCTTGAAGCGACGGAGGGCATTTTCGAGCGTCTCACCCTCCTGGAGTTTTACTTCTGCCAAATGAATGACACCTCCCAACTGCACCTAAATTTCCCTGCTCTCGCGAGGAAGGTACTGATATCATAGGTGGTTGACACAGAAAGTCAAGAGTAAAATTGCGGACCTAACTCCACCAACCCGGCCAATGGTTCTTAATCTACTTTAATTTCAGGAATTTACAGCCAAATGGAAAATGTTTTAGCAATTCTACTGGCGGGGGGCGCGGGGGAGCGCCTGTACCCTCTCACGAAGGACACGGCAAAACCTGCCGTTCCCTTCGGAGGAGCCTACCGGATCATCGACTTCACGCTTTCCAACTGCATCAATTCCGACATTCGCCGTATCCTCATCCTAACACAGTACAAGTCGCTCGAATTGACCCGGCATATTCGTGACGGATGGAACATTCTGTCGCCGGAACTGGGGGAATATATCGAAGTCCTGCCGCCGATGAAGCGCATCGGTGACGATTGGTACCAGGGTACCGCCGACGCGGTGTTCCAGAACTATCACAGCATCGTGCTGGAAAACCCGGAGTACACGCTGATCCTGTCCGGCGATCACATTTACAAGATGAATTACCACGACATGATGGAATGGCATCGCCGGCACGACGCGGAGATCACCATCGCCACCATTCAGGTGGCGCCGGAAGAGTCGCCGCGGTTCGGGATCACGGAGATCGACAGCGACCATCGCATCGTGGGATTTGACGAAAAACCTCGTCCGGAAGACGCGGTTCGTTCGGTGTTCAACCCATCCATGGTGAGCGCTTCGATGGGCGTCTATCTGTTCAACACGGCCACCATGCTGGAAGCTCTGCACGAGGACGCGCAGGATCCGGGGTCCTCACACGATTTTGGCAAAAACGTGCTTCCGCGCGCGCTGACCAAGCACCGGACGGTAGCCTACGACTTCCGGGACCTTAACGACAAGAAGGCCCTTTACTGGCGTGATGTGGGTACGCTCGATGCTTACTACGACGCCAACATGGACCTGGTGGACATCACGCCGGAGTTCAACCTGTACGACCATCGCTGGCCGATCCGCACGCATATGGTGCAGCAGCCGCCGGCGAAATTCGTATTTGCGCAAGAGGGGCGGCGCATGGGGGTAGCCATCGACTCGATTGTCTGTGCCGGCTCGATTGTCTCCGGGGGCCGGGTGCTGCGCAGCGTGCTTTCCCCGGGAGTCCGTGTAAACAGCTATTGTGAAATAGAGTATTCCATTCTTATGCCGGGCGTGCAGATCGGCCGTTACAGCCGAATTCGCCGCGCCATTATAGATACCGGGGTCCGGATTCCCGAATCGAGTGTGATCGGCTACGATCCGGAAGAGGATCGGGCCAGGGGATATACGGTCACCGACGCTGGGGTCGTGGTGGTGCATTCGGGCGCCGCATAGGCCGGAGCGGAAACGAAAGGATTACCAGGAGCTGATACCGACGTGACGACAATCGCAAAAGTAACCGGACGGGAGATTCTCGATTCGCGGGGGAATCCCACTGTAGAAGCGGATGTTTACCTCGCAGACGGAAGTTTTGGCAAGGCGGCCGTGCCATCCGGCGCCTCCACCGGGGAGCAGGAAGCAGTCGAACTGCGCGACGGAGACAAGTCGCGCTACCTGGGAAAGGGGACGCAGAAGGCAGTCTCCCATATCAACGGCGAGATCGCCAAGGCGATTACCGGAAAGAACGCGATCAATCAGGCGGAGATCGACCTGGCGATGATCGAACTGGACGGCACCAGCAACAAGGGGCGCCTGGGCGCCAACGCCATGCTGGCGGTTTCACTGGCCACGGCGCGGGCTATGGCGGTATCGCAGAAGACTCCGCTGTTTCGCTACCTCGGCGGCGCCGGGGCGCGGGTGCTGCCCGTACCGATGATGAACATCCTCAACGGCGGCGCGCACGCGGACAACTCCGTGGATGTGCAGGAGTTCATGATCGCCCCGTTCGGCGCGCCGAAGTTCTCCGAGGCCCTGCGGATGGGCGTGGAGATTTTCCACACGCTAAAGAAAGTGTTGGGCAAGCGCGGCTATTCGACCGCGGTTGGGGATGAGGGCGGGTTCGCTCCCAATCTGAAGTCCAACGACGAAGCCCTGGAACTCGTGCATGAAGCCATTGCCCAGGCTGGTTATAAGCCTGGCGAGCAGGTAGGCATCTGCCTGGATCCGGCATCGAGCGAGTTTTACATCGACGGCAAGTACGTTTTCAAGAAATCCGATAAGAGCCAGCGCAGCTCCGAACAGATGATCGAGTTCTGGGCCAACTGGGTGCGACAATATCCGGCGATTCTCTCGATTGAAGACGGCATGTCGGAAGAAGACTGGCCGGGCTGGAAGGCGCTGACCGAGCGGCTGGGGAAAAAGATCCAGTTGGTGGGTGACGATGTGTTCGTGACCAACCCGGCCATTTTCAAGCGCGGGATCGCCGAGGGCATCGCGAACTCGATCCTGATCAAAGTAAACCAGATCGGGACGCTAACCGAGACCCTGGAGGCGATGCAGATCGCCGCCGATGCCGGCTACACGGCGGTGGTATCGCATCGGTCGGGCGAGACAGAAGATCCGTTCATTGCCGACCTGGTGGTGGCAACCAACGCCGGACAGATCAAGACGGGATCGGCCAGCCGCACCGACCGTATCGCCAAGTACAACCAGTTGCTGCGCATCGAAGAGCAACTCGGCAGCGCAGCGCAGTTCGCGGGTAGAAAGGCCTTCCACCAGTAATGGCGCGCCCAAAACCTCTGATCCTGACGATTCTCGACGGCTGGGGTTTTTCCCCGGCCGTCGAAGGCAATGCTATCGCCGCGGCGCGCAAACCAACCTATGACAAGCTGCTGCGGGAGTATCCCAACACGCTGATCCACACCTCGGGTCCCTTCGTGGGCTTGCCGGAGGGGCAGATGGGGAATAGCGAGGTGGGGCATTTGAATATCGGCGCCGGGCGGATCATCCACATGGACATCACACGGATCGACCTGATGATCCAGGATGGTCAGTTTTTCCGCGATCCGGTACTGCTGGAAAGCATGCGCTATGCCCGCACTCACCGCCTGCATCTGATGGGTCTGTGCAGCCAGGGAGGCGTGCACTCACAGCTTACGCATCTCTACGCTCTGCTCAAGCTGGCCCGGCAGGAGGGTGTGACCGACGTCTGTATCCACTGCCTGATGGACGGCCGCGACACGCCGCCGGAGAGTGGCGCAGACTACATCGGAGAGATCCAGAAGCAGATTCGCAGCATCGGTGTGGGGCGTATCGCCACCGTGGTGGGCCGCTACTATGCCATGGATCGCGACAAACGCTGGGAGCGCGTCGAGCGGGCTTTCGGCGCCATGGTACTGGGCAACGGCATCAAGGCAACCGATCCGGTAGCAGCGATCAAGCGGTCGTACGAGAAGGGTGTCACCGATGAATTCATCGAGCCGGTGACCATCGTGGATGAGCACGAGCAGCCGGTCGGACTGATTCGCGATGAAGACGCGGTGATCTTTTTCAATTTCCGCGCGGACCGCGCCCGGGAGATCACCATGGCGCTGACCGACGACAAGCTGGAGCGTCCTTCACGATCACTGGCGCCCAAGAACCTGCACTACACGACCATGACCCAGTACGATAAGCAGTTCCGCCTTCCTTTCGTACTGCCGCCCGAGCATCCGGACAATATCCTGGCTAACGTGTTCACGAAGCTCAACTGGAAAAACCTGCGTGTAGCCGAGACGGAAAAATACGCGCACGTCACCTACTTCTTCAACGGCGGAAACGAGAAGCCATATCCGGGCGAAGAGCGTGAACTAGTGCCCTCCCCCAAGGTGGCAACCTATGACCTGAAGCCGGAAATGAGCGCCGAGGGCGTCGCAGACGTCGTGGTGAAGGCAGTGGATCACGGGCGGTTCGACGTGATTGTGATGAATTTCGCGAACGCCGACATGGTAGGGCACTCCGGCAAGATGGAGCCGACCACGCGCGCTATCGAGGCGGTGGACGCCTGTCTGAGCCGCGTCTACCAGGCGATCAAACAGAAGGGCGGCGCCTGGCTCATCACGGCCGATCACGGCAACGCCGAAACCATGATCGATCCGGTGACAGGAGGACCGCACACCTATCACACCACCAACCCGGTACCGCTGATTCTGGTGTCGGATTCCGGCCGCCAATTGCGCCAGGGGGGCGCGTTACAGGACATCGCACCGACGGTCCTGGGAGTGCTGGGTGTCGAACAACCGAAAGAGATGAAGGGCCGGGATCTGCGGATCTAGCCTACGCTACGCACAATTGCTATGGCAAAGTGGAGCCGGCTTGGAGTACTCGCATCCAAGCCGGTGCCTGGCGAGTTTAAGTTTTTCAGGACCTTATTACCTTTCAGGAATTCCGATCGGAGCTCTCTGCGGTGGCAACCTGCCACCCCCGCTCGCGCGGGGCGCACTCTCACCCGATTGCTTCACAGAGCCCGTGGGATGAGTTCAACCGCCAAATTCCGTTGACCCGTTACGTCCGGGCGCCTAAGCTTCCAGGTACCCCGATCCCCACATTGCCAGTTCTGTCCGATTACGAATCCCCAACTTCCTGAATAACGCGTGCATATATTGTTTGGCGGTCCCCGGTGTCAGTTGCAACTCGGCAGCAATCTCTTTATTTGTCTTGGCTTGCTGTACCAGTAGCACCAATTGCGCTTCACGGGGGGAGAGTCGTGGGCGATAACGTAACTGCTCACCGCCCAAGCTTTTCGCACAGTCCGCGCACAGGTATTCTTTACCCGAGGGTGTAAAAATTAGCCCACAACGAGAGCAAGCCCTGCTCGCGGGTGTCACCGAGGCAGTCGCAAAATTCGACTTGATCATCTGTTTGTAAAGTACTCTCCTTCCTGAATTTTTTTCTCAAGCCAGAGCACACCCTGGCGGGATGGTACTCCGCCGCGACACCGTACACTCGTACCGGGTTTAACTCTGGGCTGTACTTCCATGCACATTCCGTGCCATCCGCAAGTGTCTCATTTTCCATCGCGTATACATCGAGCATGTAAAAACTTCCGGGTGGTGCTTCGCTACTCATAAAAGACCCACATACATGTGGTGTTATAATGATTTGCGTTTCGGAGTACAATCTCCGCTATGGAATCTTTCTCTCGGAGGGCGTTTGTAGCGGCCGCAGGTGCGCTGGCGGCCCGCAGCTACGCCCAGATATCGGGTGCGAACGAGCGCCTGCGCAGTGGTGTGATCGGGTGTGGCGGGCAGGCTATGGATCATCTGCGCAATCTCGCCCGCATGAAAGAGAGCGACAACTGCGCGGTCACCGCGGTGTGTGATGTTTTTGAGAAGCGCGCGCAACAGGCGGCGCAGCTCACAGGTGGAAAAATCCACAAAAACTACCACGACCTGCTGGCGGACAAAGACGTTGACTATGTCCTCATTGCCACCCCGGAGCATTGGCACTTCCAGATGACCATGGACGCAGCCGCCGCGGGCAAACATATTTATTGCGAAAAGCCCATGACCTACAGCGTCGAGCAATCCAAGAAGGTCGTGGCCCGCATCAAGCAGTCAAAGCTGAAGATGCAGGTGGGTGTGCAGGGGATGTCGGACGACTCCTACGAGACGGCCTGGAACTACGTAAAAGATGGCGTACTGGGGAAGGTCGTGGTGGCGCAGATCGACTACTCCCGGAATCATGTGGGTGATTTCTGGGCCTACCCCATCGATCCGGATGCTCGCCCGGGTGAGAACCTGGACTGGAAGGCGTGGCTAGGACCCGCACCCAAGCGCCCCTGGGACGCAGACCGCTGTTTCCGCTGGCGGCGCTATTGGGACTACTCGGGAGGAATCGCAACCGATCTTTTCATTCACCGGGTGAGCCGCATCATCAAAGCCTGCAATCTCAACTTCCCGGAGCGAGCGGTGGCCACCGGCGGCAAGTATGAATTCAAGGACAGCCTGGCGGAGATTCCGGATACGTTGAACATGCTGATCCAGTATCCCGGAGGCCCGGACGTTATTCTGGTTTCTTCGATGGCCAATGACACGCCGGTGGAGCACGTCCTGCGAGGGCACAAGGCGACGCTCACCTTCAGCCGCACCGGCTTCACAATCAAGCCCCAGCGCCAGTTCGCGAAGGAAATGCGCGAGATTACCTACGAAAAGCACGGGGCCGAATCGCTGGAGCTGCATCACCGCAATCTGCAAAACGCCATCCGCAAGAACGAGCCGCTCAAGTGCGACTGCATGTTGGGGTACTACGGCGTAGTGGCCTGTGACATGGGCGTGCAGTCTTACCGCAAGCGCAAGTACATGGCCTGGGACAAAGCAAAAGAACGGATTATTCGCGCCTGACATGAAACTCTTTCCGGTGTTTTTCCTCACAGCGGTGGTGTGCCTGGCACAACCCCTATACGATCTAATCCTCCGCGGCGGCCACGTGATCGACCCGAAGAATCATATCGACGCGGTCATGGATGTCGCGATTCGGAACGGCAAGATCGCCGCAGTCGAACGGTCCATCGATCCCGCACGCGCCACCAAAACCGTCGCGCTGGCAGGGCTCTACGTCACGCCGGGCCTGGTCGACATCCATACGCACCTGTTTCACACCACCAACATGAGGGCAGCCTGGGCAGGCGATTGGAGCGTCGATCCGGATGTGCTCAGTTTCCGCTCCGGCGTAACGACGATGTGCGATGCGGGCAGCTCCGGCTGGCGTAATTTCGATCGCCTGGTGTTCGAAGTTATCGAACGCGCCCAGACGCGTGTGCTGGCCTTCATCAACATCGCGGGCCTGGGCATGATCACCGACGTCCCGGAGCAGGACAAGAGCGACTTCAAGCCCGAAGAGATTCTCAAGTGGAAGAAGAAATATCCGCGGTTGGTAGTCGGCGTGAAGACTGCGCACTACCAGCAGCCGGATTGGGAGTCGGTAGACCGGGCGGTGGAAGCCGGAAAGCTGGCGGGTATTCCGGTGATGGTGGATTTCGGTCATTTCCTGCCGGAGCGGCCCTACTGGCAACTGGTCACCCAGCATCTGCGCCCGGGCGACATCAGCACGCACATGTTCCGCGGCCCGGTGCCATGGGTGGACGCCAACGGAAAAGTTTACGACTACCTATACAAGGCTCGCGCCCGCGGAGTGAAGTTTGATATCGGGCACGGCAATGCCAGTTTTGTTTTGCGGAGCGCGGTGCCGGCCACGCAACAGGGATTCTATCCGGACACGATTTCCACAGACCTCCATGCGGGAAGCATGAACGCCGCCATGATGGACTTGCCCACTACGATGAGCAAGCTGCTGGCCATGGGCATGCCGCTGGCCGCAGTGATCCAGGCAACCACCTGGAATCCGGCTCAGGAGATCCAACATCCGGAACTGGGCCATCTGACACCGGGAGCGACCGCAGACGTGTCGGTGTGGCGGCTGATGGAAGGTGATTTCGGGTACGGCGACGCTTCTGGTGGCCGCATTACCGGTAAACAGCGGCTGCTCTGCGAGATGACGCTGATGGGCGGGCGTGTGGCGTGGGATTGGAACCAGCGAGTCAAGGACGATTACCGCAAGCTGGGGCCGACGTACGGAGTACGCGAGGGGGTCGATCAGATCATTCCTCCACCCCAGTGATGGCCGGCCAAGTGGCCGCCGACGTGCCGTCTATCGACGGGGCTGTGAAAAAATGCGGGGACACGGCTGCCGCGCGTTGCAGGGGACCGAGTTTGAGACGCTTGCTCGCAGTGTCGCCGATTTTTTTCCAGTCCTCACGCGCGCGGCCCGGAGATGGGGGAATAGAGGGGCTCATGCTGCTCTACGCCGTAACGATTTTCCTTTCGGCGTTTCTGTTGTTTCAGGTGCAGCCGATCATCGCGCGCATGATCCTGCCCTGGTTCGGAGGCTCTTCGGCGGTCTGGAGCACCTGCATGTTGTTCTTTCAGGTGGTGTTGCTTCTGGGCTATGCATATGCCCACTGGCTGCACGAGCGGACCAGGGGATCGCGCCAGGCGCTAGCGCACACGCTGATTTTGGCAGCAAGTCTGGCAGTTCTGCCCATTCTTCCGGACGCAGCCTGGAAACCCGCCGGTCCCGGTAATCCATCGCTGCGGATTCTGTGCCTGCTTTCGGTTACCATCGGACTGCCTTATTTTCTGCTCTCCACCACCAGCCCCCTGATACAGGCGTGGTATGCGCGCACCCACCGGCGCGGACTCCCGTACAGACTCTATGCACTCTCCAACCTGGCATCCATGCTGGCGCTGCTCAGCTATCCGCCGCTGGTGGAGCCGAACCTGAGTACGGTTTCACAGGCGCGGATATGGTCGGCCGCATATGCTATGTTCGTGGTGCTGTGCGCCGCGACAGCCTGGCATGTCGCGCGCCGATCTGCAAACGGCGGCCATCCGGAAAGCGGCTACAAGGAAGTTGCCGCGGTGGCCAAACCGGGTGCCGGCGTCTCTCTGCTGTGGATGGCGCTGGCTGCCTGCGCCTCCATTCTGCTGCTGGCGGTCACGACGTTTCTTACCCAGGACGTCGCCCCCGTTCCATTCCTGTGGATTCTGCCGCTGAGCGCCTACCTGCTAAGCTTCATTCTCTGCTTTGAAGCTCCGCGACTGTACACCCGCGCGCTCTGGCTGCCGCTGCTGGTGCCGGCTCTCGGTTCGATGGCCTATCTCTCCTGGCCGAGAGGAGAGAAGCTGCATATTGTTCCGACAATCGGGGTTTTTCTGGGCTCGCTGTTTGTCTGCTGCGTGGTGTGCCATGGCGAACTGGCTCGGGGGAAACCGCATCCCCGCCACCTGACCAGGTTCTACCTGATGGTTTCCTGCGGTGGGGCACTGGGAGGTCTGTTCGTCGGACTGGTAGCCCCGAACCTCTTCAACGCCTATTACGAGTTCCCCATCGGGCTGGGACTTTGCGCCGCGCTCGCCACCGCCATCCTGTTCCTGCAGCCTGCTCCCTTTCTGGAGAAGACCGGGCGTTTGGGACATGTTTCGCTGGCCGGCGCTCTGGCCCTCTACCTGGCTTTCCTGGGCATCGTGGTGCGCGACAACGTGCACGGATTTCGTACAGTGGCGAGAAACTTCTACGGACAGCTTCGAGTGGAAGACCAAGGTGAGGACGGAGACGAAATGGCCTGCCGCAAACTGCTCCACGGCGTGATCAATCACGGCCAGCAGATGCGCTACGAACCTTTCCGCCGACAACCCGTTTCTTATTTTTGCAAGAGCAGCGGCATCGGACGGGCCATGGAGGCGCTCCCGGAAGGCGTGCCGCGGCGCGTGGGCGTTCTGGGGCTCGGTTGCGGCACATTGGCCGCCTACGGCCGCGCCGGTGACACGTTTCGCTTTTACGAGATCAACCCACTAGTGCCGCAACTGGCCCGCACGGAATTCAGCTATTTGCACGATACGCCGGCCCGCACGGAAGTCGTGCTCGGAGACGGCCGCCTGGCGCTCGAACGGGAGTCCGGCCAGCAATTCGACCTGCTGGTGATGGACGCGTTCTCCGGCGATTCAGTCCCGGTGCACCTGATCACGCGCGAGGCTTTCGCCACCTACTTCCGGCACATGAAACCCAGCGGGATTCTGGCGCTCAACATCTCGAATCAATACCTGGATCTGAGGCCGGTGATGGAGCGTGCCGCCGCCGCATTCGGCAAGATCGCCCTACTCTACGAGTTTACGCCGGAGAACGAAGACTATCTCTGCTTTGCGTGCAGTTGGGTGCTGGTGATGAATCCGGCGGCGTATCCGCATCTCCCTCCGTCCATCCAGAAGGGTACACGCCTGCATGCACAACTGAACTTCCACATCTGGACCGACGACTACTCCAATCTCTATCGCATTCTCAAGTAGCCAGGGCCGGCAATTGTCCGCAAATGCACGCCATTTCCGGAGGTTTGTCTCCGTTTTGTAGCTTGCCCCGGATCTGTTGCTCTTGATATCCTGAAAGGTAACTACACCAGGTACAGGAGACAAAATGGCGGTAAAAGTAGGCATTAACGGCTTTGGCCGTATCGGCCGGAATGTGGTCCGGGCAGGTTTGCATCGGAACGACATCGAATTCGTGGCGGTGAACGACCTTACCGACACCAGGACTCTGGCCCATCTTTTCAAGTACGACTCCGTTCTCGGCCCTTTGAGTGAAGACATCAAGGCAGAGGCAGATGCCATTATCGTAGCGGGAAAGCGAATCAAAGTTTTCGCAACCAAAGATCCCGCGGAACTGGACTGGAGCTCGCTCGGCGCTCAGATTGTCATCGAATCCACCGGCCGGTTTACAGATGCGAAAGATGCGTGCAAGCACCTGCGCGGCAGCGTCAAGAAGGTAATCATCTCGGCCCCGGCGAAGAATGAAGACATCACCGTGGTGCTGGGTGTAAATGACGACAAGTACGATCCCGCCAAACACAAGATTATTTCCAACGCCTCCTGCACGACGAACTGTCTGGCGCCGGTGGTGAAAGTGGTGCACCAGAAATTCGGTATCGCCAAGGGGTCGATGACCACGATTCACAGCTATACCAACGATCAGAACGTGCTGGACTTTCCTCACAAGGATCTGCGCCGCGCACGCGCTGCCGCGCTGAACATGATCCCGACCACAACTGGCGCCGCGAAGGCAATCGGTCTGGTGATGCCGGAACTGAAAGGCAAGCTGGACGGCTATTCCATGCGCGTCCCCACGCCGGATGTGTCGGTAGTGGACCTGGTAGCGGTGCTGGACAAACCGGCCACGGCGGAGGAAGTGAACGCTGCGCTGAAAGGCGCTGCCGAAGGCGAACTGAAAGGCATTTTGGGATACACCGAAGATCCGGTGGTTTCGACCGACATGCTGCACAATCCGAACAGCTCGATCGTGGATGCGCAGATGACCAAGGTGCTCGACGGCAACCTGCTCAAGGTGATCGCCTGGTATGACAACGAGTGGGGCTATTCCAGCCGCGTCGTCGACCTGGTGGCGTTCCTCGAAAAGAAGGGCCTGTAAACCGTTGTAAGCAAAGTTTCGCGCGCCGGGGCAGAGTTCCTGCCTGCCCCGGTCTTCTTCAGCGGCGGCAATTGTCAATTTTCGTAATTTTCCTTTCCATCCCTCCGAATACGTAACATTTCCAGGATCACTGACCATCTTCCAGTAGGTGATCATCGGGCTTTTCCTCCTCGCATTCTTGCCAGGTGCATCCTATACGGGGTCAGTGCGCTCGGCCGGCCAGCCGATTCCCGGGGCTACGGTGACGGCGGTGCAGGGCGCGAACCGGATCGCCGTGCTGACGGACGAAGCGGGGCACTATACATTACCCGACCTGCCGACGGGCGTATGGCAGTTCACAGTAGAGATGTTCGGGTTTGCTCCCACCCAACGCCAGGTCACCGTGGCAGAAGGGCCAGGCAGCGTGGATTTCAACCTGGAATTGCGCACCAGGCCCCGCGCAGCCACCCAGACGCGGCCCGGCGACGGTGGAGGTCCCGGCGGACGGCGGGGCTTTCAGAATTTGAGCTTGAACGGGGCCAACAACGTCGAAAGCCAAGTAGCGGCGGCTCTCTCCGCGCAGCCTTCGGCCGATGCTTCGGCCGGAGCCGGATCCAGCGCCAACGCCAATGAAGCCTTCCTGGTGAACGGCAGTCTGAGCCAGGGTTTACAGGCACCGCAGCAGGAGGACGCACTGGAGGCCCGCCGCGCAGCGTTTGCCCAGAGGATGGGCCAGGGCGGCCAAGTCGCGGGCCAACCGGGCTTTGGCGGCGGAGGTGGAGTGGGGGGCGGCGGCTTTGGCGGCGGTGGCGGCGGATTTCGAGGAGGCGGGGGAGGACGCGGCGGCGGGGGCTTTGGCGGGGGCGGCTTTGGAGGCCGAGGCGGCCGGGGGGGCCCAGGAATGGGTGCGAATCCAAATTTCGGAAACCGGCGGCGGCAGGCCCAAGACTCGATTCGAGGGGCGCTCTTCTTTTCAGTGGGAAACTCGGAGGTGAACGCGCGTCCCTATTCGTTAACCGGCCAGCCTGTGGAACAGCCTTCTTACGGGCAGAGCCGCTTCGGCGTAGTAGCCGGAGGAGGTCTGAAGATCCCCAAGGTCCTGACGACGCAGCATACTTTCTTTTTCCTCAGCTACTTCGGCACGCGCAGCAAGAGTCCAGCGAGTTACACCTCGACGCTGCCGACTCCGCTGGAGCGCGCCGGTGATTTTTCGCAATCGGGCACAGCGCCACTGCAGGTCTTTGATCCGACCTCGCGTCTGCCGTTTCCCGGTAACCGTATTCCGGAGAGCCAGATGAACCCGGCGGCAGCGGGGCTGCTACGCTTTATTCCCCTGCCCAACCAACCCGGTCAGGTGCAAAACTATCAATACGTCACCGCCGTCCCACAAAACACGGATAACCTGGGCGTGCGGCTGAACCAGACCATCAATCGCAGCAATCGTCTGAACTTCAATTTCAATCTGCAGAACCGGGATTCGCACGGCGCACAGTTGTACGGTTTCAACGATGAGATCAGCGGGCGAGGCATCAGCTCGACCGTCGGGTATACCCATAACTTCAGCCCCCGCACCTTGACCAACGTGCGCTTCACGTTCAGCCGGAACCGCAGCACCACGCTGCCCTACTTCGCCTATGGCGAGGATGTGGCCGCCGAGCTTGGAATCCACGGTGTTTCGCAATCTCCCATCAATTACGGGCCGCCGAATCTTTCCTTCACCAACTTCGGCGGGCTGACCGACACCAGTCCGGTGCTGACGCGCAACCAGACGACGGGGATCGGCGACGGATTTACGCTGGTGCGGGGAAGCCATACGATCACGTTCGGCGGCGATTTCCGCCGGCTGCAACTGAATACCCAGACCGATCAAAACGCACGCGGCACCTTCAGTTTCAGCGGACTTCTGACCAGCGCCTTCGATGCCAACGGCCAGCCACTGCCGAACACCGGATACGACTTTGCCGATTTCCTGCTGGGGCTGCCGCAATCCAGCTCCGTACGGTTCGGCAGCTCCGATACGTATTTCCGCGGCTCCTCCTACGATGCATATGTCAATGACGACTGGCGAGTGCTGCCGAATTTGACCGTCAACGCGGGATTGCGCTACGAGTATTTCACGCCCTACAGCGAGAAGTACAACAAGATTGCCAACCTGGACATCGCTCCAGGCTTCACCGCGGTGGCGGTGGTAACGCCGGGGGGCGTAGGACCGTATAGCGGGAAGTTCTCCAGCGCACTGGTCAACCCGGACCGGAACAACTTCTCGCCTCGCGTGGGCATTGCCTGGAAGCCTTTTCCGAAGCATCAATTCCTGGTGCGGGCGGGGTACGGGATCTTCTACAACGGGTCGATTTACAACCAGTTTCCGTCGCGGCTGGCTTCGCAGCCGCCGTTTGCGGAGACCGCTACCCTGACGACAAGCCTGACGCAGCAGTTGACACTACAGAACGGTTTCGCGACCGCGCCGACGCAGACCATCACGAACACATACGCGGTTGACCGGTATTACCGGGCAGGCTATGCGCAGACCTGGAACTTCCCAACAGACGCTGCCCCATGCCGTGGTGGTGGAAGCGGGCTACCTGGGCACGAAGGGCACGGATCTGGACATCCAGACCATGCCGAACCGCGCCGCGCCCGGTTCGCCACTTACGGCCGAAGAGCGGAGGCAGATCGGCAATGCGGTGGGCTTTCTGCTGGACACGTCGAACGGCAATTCGATCTATCATGCCATGCAAATCCGCGTGACGCGGCGGTTCCAGCGGGGTGTTTCGATGAATGCCTTATATACGTTCTCCAAGTCGATCGACAATGCATCGACGATCGGAGGCGGCGGAGCGGTGGTGGCGCAGGACGCTCTGAATCTGCACGCAGAGCGGGGCCTGTCCACTTTCGACCAGCGCCACACGCTACAGGCTAATTTCATTGTGACCTCGCCGTTCGGGGAGAATGCGCTGGTGCAAACGACGGGTTGGAGGGCCCGCCTGCTGGCCAATTGGACGCTCAGCGGAGGACTGACCGCGGGCTCGGGAAATCCACTGACAGCCCGCGTTCTGGGCAACCAATCGAACACCGGCGGTTCCGGTGCGGTGGGCAGCGGGCGCGCGGATGCGACGGGCGAGGACGTGACCGCGGGCGGCGGATTCTTCAACCCCGGCGCTTTTGCCATACCGCCTTCCGACCGCTATGGCAACGCCGCGCGAAATACGATTCCGGGTCCCTCGTCGGTGGCGCTGAATCTTTCCTTTGGACGCTCCTTCCAACTGCATGACAGCCGGCGCCGCGTGGAACTGCGGGTGGACAGCACCAACGTGCTGAATCACGTCAACTATAC
>CAZMRK010000050.1:0-2922 GCA_964568355.1 uncultured Solibacteraceae bacterium
CTTTCTTCTCTAGAACATCCCTTCGATGACCCCGCATTCTGCCGGAGAGAAATTTCAGACGTTGGTGGAGATGATGGCCAGGCTTCGCGCCCCCGGCGGGTGCCCCTGGGACCGCGAGCAGACTTTTGACACCATCAAGCCCTACCTCCTGGAAGAGACCTACGAGGTGATGGAGGCGATCGACGCCCGCGATTGGAAGGAGCTTCCGGGCGAACTCGGCGATCTGTTGTTACAAGCCGTGTTCTTCTCCCAAATGGCCGCCGAACAGAACCTGTTTCAGATCGAAGACGCCCTGGATGCCATTAACCAAAAATTGTTCCGGCGGCATCCGCATGTGTTCGGCGACGAGTCCGCGCAAAACGAGGGCGACGTGCGCCGCATCTGGAGCGAGGTCAAGGCGCAGGAGAAAAAGCAGAAGGGTCAGGCGCCCGATGACCTGCTGGGATCGGTGCCGCGTGCGCTGCCGGCCCTGGTGGAGGCGCAACAGATCACTTCGCGAGCGGCGCATGTGGGCTTTGACTGGTCTGCTCCCGAGCAGGTGCTGGAGAAGCTTCACGAAGAGCTGGCCGAATTCGAGGAAGCCCGCCGCGCGGGATCGCGTGAAGAGCTGGAAGGGGAATTGGGCGACCTGCTCTTTGTTCTGGTCAATCTGGCGCGCTTCATAAAGGTGGATCCGGAACAGGCGCTGCGGCGTACCAACGCCAAGTTTCGCGAGCGCTTCCGATACATCGAACGGAAACTGACCGAGCAGGGGAAGTCTACCGCCGAGGCCACGCTCGACGAGATGGAAGCGCTGTGGCAGGAGGCAAAGGGTTGATCGAAATCAAGGCGCTCGCCGAACGCCGCGAGTTCGAGGACGCCGTCCAGCTTCAGAGAAGGATCTGGGGATTTCAGGATATCGAGTTGCTCCCGGTGCGCCTGTTTGTGGTGGCGAACAAAGTAGGGGGGCAAACCTACGGCGCTTATGACGGCAACCGGATGGTGGGCTTCTGCCTGGCGATTCCGGGGCTGAAGCCGGGCGGCAAGTCCTACCTGCACGGCCACATGCTGGGTGTGCTGCCGGAATATCACAATCACGGGATCGGGCGCCTGCTCAAGCTGCGGCAGCGGGAAGATGCGCTCGCGCGCGGCATTGAGCTGATCGAATGGACCTTCGATCCGCTGGAGATCAAGAACGCTTATTTTAACATGGAGCGACTGGGCGCGATCGTGCGGCGCTATGTCGAAAATCAGTACGGCACCACCACCAGTTTTTTGCACGGCGGCCTGCCGACCGATCGCTGCATTGCGGAATGGTGGATCGCCAGCGATCGGGTGAAGGCCGTGCTGGCGCGCCAGCCCCTGGAACACGCCGTCGAAGAACGAGTGGCGGTGCCGGCGGACATCGACCGGCTGCGCCGAGAGGATGCGAGGCGCGCCCGTGCCATTCAGAAAGACGTGGGAGAACGGCTCATGCAGGCGTTCAGCCGCGGTTTGGCGGTGATCGGATTGGAGAAGACCGAACAGGCGGGAACCTACCTGCTGGGGCGCTGGGCATGAAGCTGGAGCGAATCATTCTACGGCAGCTCCGGATGCCGCTGGTGCATTTCTTCGAGACTAGTTTCGGCCGCACTACCGAGCGGGATATCGTGCTGGTGGAGGTGGTCGCGGAAGGCGTGTCCGGCTGGGGAGAAGTCACCGCGGGCGAGAATCCCTTTTACAACGAAGAGTGGACCGCTTCCGCCTGGCTCATTCTGCGCGACTATGTAGCTCCGCGGGTGCTGGGCCGGCATCTTGCGAGCGCCGAAGAAGTAGCGCCGCTGGCAGCGCACATCCGCGGGCATCAGATGGCTCGCGGAGGCCTGGAAGCCGCGGTGTGGGACCTGGAGGCGCGCCTGGCGGGACAGCCGCTTTGGCAGCGGATCGGCGGCGGGGCGCGGCGCGAGATCCCCTGCGGCGTCTCCATCGGCATTCAGGATTCGGTGCCGCAACTGCTGGAAAAGATCGAGCGGGAACTGGCCGATGGTTATCAACGCATCAAGATGAAGATCAAGCCGGGCTGGGATGTCGATGTGGTCCGGCAAGTGCGCGAGCGGTTTCCTTCCATCAAGCTGATGGCCGACGCCAACTCGGCCTACACGCTGCGGGATGCGGACCACCTGCGCCGGCTGGACGATTTTTACCTCATGATGATCGAGCAGCCGCTCAGCCACGACGACATCATCGACCATGCCGAGCTACAGGCACGGCTCCAGACGCCCATTTGTCTGGATGAGTGCATCCGTTCCGCGCACCATGCCGAGCAGGCCATCCGCCTGCGTGCCTGCGGGATCATCAATATCAAACTGGGCCGCGTGGGCGGTTTCGGCGAGGCGCGGCGCCTGCACGATGTGGCCCAGGCCGCCGGCATTCCGGTCTGGTGCGGCGGCATGCTGGAGGCGGGCGTAGGCCGCGCGCACAATGTCGCTCTGGCCACCCTGCCCAATTTTGTGCTGCCGGGGGATGTTTCGGCCAGCAAGCGTTACTGGAAGCGCGACATCATTACTCCCCAGGTGGAGACCACGCCGCGGGGCACCATCGCGGTGCGGGACGAGCCGGGCTTCGGGTACGCCCTGGATCACGATTTCATCCGTCACATCACGGTGCGCGAGGAGTCCATCGGTTGAGCGGGGAAATCCTCCTCTATTCGCTGATCCTGCTGATGGTAGGCTTCTGGTCCGGCAACTACATCGCCGGCAAGCTCGCCCTGCGCGACTTCCCTCCGCTGCTGTTGATCTCGCTGCGCCTGTTCTTCGCAGGGCTGATGATCCTGCCGATTTACTGGCGCGAAAGATGGCGCAGCCCGGAGCAGGCCCGCGTCTCGTGGAGCGACTGGCCGGCGCTGCTCAGCCTGGGCATCCTCGGCCTCTCGCTCAACCAGGTGCTGTTCGTGGTCGGCCTGAG
>CAZMRK010000051.1:0-4488 GCA_964568355.1 uncultured Solibacteraceae bacterium
GGTCATCCGCGCGCGCTTCCAGGTGGAACTCCAGTTCGTCGTTCAGGTCGCGATCGAGTCGCCGCGTGCGGAAGACGTTTGCCAGCCGAGAGAACCAGGACATACCCAGATATCTATATAAGCAGTATGTGCCTGGGCACCGGGTCTGTCAACGGAAATTCTATTGTAGGAAGCGATCCATCCAGGCCAGTTCCCGCTCGGTTGAGTCGTACTGGTGGCGCGGCTCCTGAAATCCGTGGCCCTCGCGGGGATAGCGCACCAGTTCGGTCTCGATGCCGCGGCGCCGCAGAGCTGTGTACATCTCCTCAGCCTGCGTGATGTGTACATCGTTATCGCTCTCCCCGTGGAGAAACAGCGTCGGCGTCCTCACGTTCTTTACTTCCCGCAAGGGCGACCATTTCCAGAGCTGCTCGAAGTGGTTGTCGTCCCACGGGAAGCCGCCGAACTCGGCATGCACCAGATCCTGATAGAGCGAGGTGGCGTAAAAGCTGATGAGATTAGAAAGGCTGGCTACGGCGACCGCCGCTTTGAACCGGCGAGTCTGAGTGATGACCCAGTTGGTCATGAATCCGCCGTAGCTGCCGCCGGTTACGCCCAGGCGGCCGGCGTCCAGATGGGGATGGGTGCGGAGCGCGGCATCCACGCCGGCCATCAGGTCGCGATAGTCTCCGCCGCCCCAGTCGTTGACGCACCCGTCGGTAAACTTCTGGCCATAACCCGAACTGCCGCGCGGGTTGATTGCCAGCGTGGCGTATCCGCGCGCTGCCGTATACTGCCAGGTGGCATTGAAAGCATAGCCATACATCCCGTGCGGACCACCGTGGATGGAAAGAATCGTGGGCACATTCCGGACAGTGCCTGCGGCCGGATACAGCCAGCCTTCTACTTCGGTCCCATCGAAGCTGCGGAAATGCAGCGTCTCCGGCTTCACCAGATCCCAGTCCCGCACCATGGCGCTGTTAAGCTCGGTCAGCGGCTGCGGTCCAGTCGCGCCCGTGGACAGGCGAAAGAGCTCTTTTGGATGAGCAGGATCGGTGATTGCGAATACCAGGGCGCCCTGTTTGCGATCCACGGTGAAGGGGCCGGCTTGCGCATCCCGATCGACCAGCGCTAGGGTGGCGCCTCCGGCGGCGGGAGTCTGATAGATCGTCGTTCGCCCGCGATTGGTGGCGGTATAGATGACCTGTTTGCCGTCCGGCGACCACTGAGGTTCGTTGCAGCGTCGATCCAGGTCCGCATTCAATTCGCGCGGAGTGCCGCCGGCGGCCGGAACCACCCAGACGTGCGCATCCTCGGCTACGCTATCGATAGTTGTGAGATCGCGGTGGGTCGCCAGATAGGCGATCGATCGCCCGTCGGGAGAGACCACCGGCTCCATCTCCACGCCAGCCGTACGGGTGATCTGGCGAATCTTGCCGGAGGCCACTTCCACCGCGAAAATATCATAGTTCAGCCGGACATCCGGATCGGGCTGGCGGTTGGAAAGAAAAATGATCTCCGACCCGACACCACCCCAATCGATAGAGTGCTCGTCGAATTCACCGGACGTGAGCGCCCGAGGCACGCCTCCTCCGGCAGGTACCAGATAGAGATGCGTGCGCCTGCCGTCCCAAATCGCGGTGCGGGTTTTGTATTGCATGCGCCGGACCACTACCGGATCGGCCGCGGACGGCTTCGGATCGAGCGTGCCGGCAAAGGCCAACTGCGTACCATCCGGCGACCAGGAAAGCATATTACCGGAGCGGGAGAGAAAGCTATTGCTGCGATCATAGCCGCATACGCGGGTGATCTGACCGCTCTTGGCAGCCAGAACCCAGATGGCATCTTTGGTGAGAAAAGCGGCGCGCGAGCTGTCCGGCGACCAGCGCAGATTTTTGGCGCCTTCCGGAGCGCCCGCCACCGCGACCGGAGTGCCGCCGGTGCTCGCCATTTGCATCAGGCGGGTGGTGACGCGGTTAGCCTCCACGCTCCTGGTGCTGACGGTGAGCAGGACCGTCGTGCCATCAGGCGAAACCTGGACTTCGCCGATGTCCTGCAAAGCGAAGACGTCAGCGCTACGAACGGGACGTCCGACGGCAGTACGGGCGGAACAGACAAGTGCAAGGGAAACGATCAGGGCGGCGCGCATGAGCCCTATTATGTTACGGCATTGTCACAGGGGCCTGCTGCCGGATCTCGATCACCAATGCAACAGATTCCGCCCCGCAGTCAGTCTGCGGCTCTGGCCCTGCCAGATGAATTCTCCGTCCACCCCCTCGGGGAGCGTGACCTCCGCCTCCAACTTCCCGTCGTGCGACTTGAGCGATACGGCAACCTCGCCTTTGGGATGAGGGATAGCGCCGGAAATCTCGGTCAACCTACCCGGAAACGGCCGCACGACAACCTTCCGGAAACCGGGAGCCGCCGAATCGATACCCAGCACCGTACGGAACAGTTCGTAATTCGGGCTCGAACCCCAGGCGTGGCAGTCGGACCGCGTGGGATCCTCCTGCTCGGCCCAGGTCGTGAGACCGCGCGAGAGCATCGTACGCCACTGGCCCAGCAGATCGAGGTAGCGGTCGCCCAGCCCGACTTTGTTCAGAGCCGAGTAAAGATAGAAGCGGAAATAGATGGAGCACTGCACCAGGGAGGGATCGTCCACCACTCGGCCGATCAGGTCCCGCGCCTGCTCGCCGCGAACCACGTCGGCCAATACGGCAAGCGCATTCGCCTGCTGCGAGAACGCGGTCTTTTCCGGTGTATCGGCGATCATGCGCCGGCCTGGATCCCAATACAGCTCGAACAGGCTGGCGCGTAGGCGGTCGGCCATCCGGCGATTCTCGGCGGCCAATGTTTTCGAGCCCAGGGCATCCTCCAGGTCCGCGGCCCAGAGATACGCCAACGTGAACTGAAGATCGATGGGTGCAGAGCTGCCGGAGGCGCCGGGACGGGGTACGCCGCCCGCCCATTGCTTCGTCCAATCGATAAAATTCCACCACGGCACCACGCCCAGCGAGCCATCGCTCTGCTGGCGCGCGGCAAAAAACGAGAGCACCGCACGCACGCCAGGCAGCATCTGCTTCACGAATGCGGGATCGTCCTGATACATCCAGTAGTCGTGCACCATGCCGATCCACCAGAGCGAGAATGGTGGAATGTACTGCTGCAGGCGCGAAGGAGCACGGCTATAAGTGGCGCCTTCCGCGGTGCGCGAGGAATCGATCTGTTCGATAGCATTACGCATCAGGCGCGCATCGCCCGAAGTATAGAGAGACACGAGCGACTGCACGCGGGTATCGCCCACATACTGCAACTGCTCCCAATAGGGGCAATCCATATAGGTCTCATGAGCGCATAGCCGGGCTGTGCGCCAACCCACATCCAGAATCTTTTGCAGTTCGGCCGGGCCTCCGGAGAAACGCGACTTCCGCTCGAACGGATAGCCGTCGTAGATCCCCTGAAGATCCTCGATGATCAGGGGTTCGGCTCCGGTGGAGATCGAAACCTGCAGATAGCGATAGGTGCGCCACCACAGCGGCCGGAACAGGCGGTGGGAGCCGCCATCGGGAAGGAAGACGTCTCCAAAACCACGGAACTCCTTGCCGTCGATCTCGTCCCGATTACCTTTGCCGCCATCCGGCAGGTAGAGCGCCTCCGCATAGGCCAGTTCGATCTCCGAACCTTTGCCCCGACTCACCAGCAATTCCGGATAGGCGGTCGTCAGGTGGGCCTGGTCGAGCAGCAGCTTCGCCTTGGTGTTTGCCGGGACCTCCAGGTGCACGCGTCGTTCCGGGAAGCCGACGGGCGGCCGAACGCCTTCCGAGCGCCGGACCTTGACCAGCCGCTCCGGACGGTTCTCCATGGGCGGGATCGGACGGGGCACCAGCATCCAGCGGCTGGGGGCATCCCGGGCGTCGCGCGGCGCTCCCGGAGGGCCGACTCGCGGAGCCAGCCAAGCCGCATCCTGGAAGGCAGTCTGCTCCCAGCCCCAGGGATAGCGCGCTGCATCGACCCGGTCGCCTGGATCGATCGCCAGGTAGCCGCGGACCTTCTCCCGCGAGATCGGCTCGACTCGATAGGCCTTATTCTGGATGCACTTCCATTGTGGCCCGGTATCCACTACGCGCTCGGCGGCCGTGTCCCCCTGGACCAGCAGCCCTGTCTCGAAGGTGATTTGCGCCTGCGCCGCCTCGGTGGAGTAGTTCCACACCACCGCCGCCAACACGTTGCGCCCGGCCTTCAGGTGCGGCGCCAGATCGACGGTCTCGTAGCGCCAGTGGTACAGGTCGCCGCGCGCCGGCCCGGAGCTCACCCTGGTTCCGTTGGCGAATAGCTGATAGCGGCTGTCGGCCGTTACGTGGATGACGAACGAAGCCGGCGCGGAGTGAAGCTCGAAGGTCCGCCGGAAATGATAGACCCCGTAGTCGTGCGGAGAGGTGTGGGGCACGGAGATCCAACGCGCGCTCCATGCCCGCGAAAGTAGATCCGGATTCGTCCCGCCGAACAGCG
>CAZMRK010000052.1:0-4129 GCA_964568355.1 uncultured Solibacteraceae bacterium
GCACCGGATCGAAGAACTGGACCGGCGTCATATGGAGATGCGCGGTATAGCCCCAGGGAAGAAAGTTCAGAGTCATGGGATTGGCCGGGCAGGGATCTACCGGTCCCGGACTCATCGTCAGCCATACCGGCGGGGCAGCGAGTTTTTTGCAGTTGGCTTTTGGATTGGCAAGATCCTTGAGCGTGGTCCCGCCCATATTCGCGGTCCTGATGGGATAGGCGATACCGTCCTTTCCTGCCGCGATGCAGACGCCGATCGGGAAGATGCAGGCAGGTCCAGCCGACCCCCAGTCCTCATCAGACCAGTTGCCGGTGGCCATCTTGGGGAAGACGAGCACGACGGCCTGGTTTTTTTCGTCCACGCTCACTTTGGCCGTCGCATTCCGGAGCACGCTATTGTCCATCCCACCATTTACGGCGCGGATAGCTTCGCTGGGAGCGCTCTGCCCGGCTATTTTGGCCGATAGCAATCTTTGCTGCCCGGCTCGGGCAAGATCCGTCCACGGCGTCCAGTGATCCACTACCTTCAGGCTGGCGCGCGTTGCCCCGGAGGGAGGTGTGTACCTAACCTTCACGAAGGACTCGCCCCATTGGGTCTTTCCGTCGAAGTCCCCGTTGCCGGTGATCGCGTAGAGAAAACCCTGGTCATCGGCAACCAGCCCTTGTCCTCCCATCCAGATGCCGGCGCCTTCCCCCTGTGTCATGGCGAGAGCGGCGGTGATGGCATTGGTGGCGCAGTCGAACGCAAAGATCCATCCGGCAGCCCCCTCACTGGTTTCCATAACGGTGCCCGAGGCCCAGAAGACGGTTTTGCGCCCGCCGATGTCGGTCAGCAGCAGAGCACTTCGTTGCTTTCGCATGGTGCTGGCGTAAGACTGGGTGCCGCTGGTCCAGGCTACGAGCACGGGCGCGACCACCGGGGTTCCATCCTTTACGTTCAGGACGAAGACGTAGTGCTTCGCCTTTTGCGGCGTGCCGTCGGGGGAGATCCAGGCGACCAGGTACACCCGCCCGGTATCCGGATCGATGACACCGGTGCTCAGGACGCCCCACTTGTCGTTGATGGCGTGACAATCGATAGTCAGTTGAGCGCCCGCACAATTATCGGGCCGAGGCTTCGGACCGAGCGGGGCAGCGCCGTTGATAGGCTTGCCCAAGTTTGCGCCCAAGGTGGTTTGCCACAAGCCGGCGCCGGTATGCGCATCGACGCCGCGCACGATATTGGCCATGGATGGCAGCACCATGACGTCGCGCGTGGTGCCGTCGAGCAGCGTCACCCGCGGCAGGATGAGCGGCTGTGCTTCCATCCCACGCGCATCTCCGTAGACCGGAATTGTGGTGAAACGAACGATTCCTTTGGTCCCGACCGAAGCTTGCGTCAATCGTGTTTCATGGGGATTCCAGCCGCTTCTGGCATTGTCGGCGGAGCGCGTGAGCCAGGGCACCATGGTCTGGGAGGCAAGCGGCAACGGCGTCAGACAGAAGGCCGCCAGGGCAACCCACCTGATGGTTCGCCGACATTGCCGGCAGACGGAGTGGACGAAATGGCGCCGGGGGGACGTATGTTGTTGGCGTGTGGATGACACAGTGAACCTCCTCGTGCCGTTTCGGGGAGTTTACCATGGCTCCAGCTTCGGGGTCAGCGCGCCTGTGGCGATTCGATTCACGATGGGTGCTCCTTCTTGGAAGTGGGTTGAGCGGTGAGGCTCCTGGAGATAGTTCGCTCGCGCGGGGGAGAAAGTTATGTGCCGGGGTGTGTGGGGTGCGTATTCTGATAGCATCGAAAAAGGTGCTTTCCTGGAATCACGCCTATGCTAGACATCACGAAGGATATCCAGTCACTGACGACATTCCGGCGCCGCTCGGGCGAGTTCCTGAGACAGCTTAAGAAAAGCAAACGTCCGGTGGTGCTTACCGTGAAGGGAAAAGTTGCGGCCGTTGTGCAGGATGCCGAGGCATATCAGCGCCTCCTGGATACTGCTGCCCAGGCCGACGCGGAGGAAGGCATCCGACAGGGGCTGGAGGATGTCAGAGAAGGCGAGGTCCGGCCGGCGAGGGCGTTTTTCGACGAGTTTGAAGTCCGTCGACGAGAGCGTCGACGCTGCACGCTGAAGCGCGCGCTACGGGAGGAGTTCTCCTTTTTCGAGGTGGCGGACTTTGGTGGCGAAGCGGGCGGCGTGGGGGTCGTGGGTGACCATGACGATGGTTTTGCCGTGATCGCGGTTGAGTTTCGACAGGATGGTCAGGACTTCTTCGGCTGAGGTGGCGTCGAGGTTTCCGGTGGGCTCATCGGCCAGGATAAGGGCCGGGTCGGTGACGATGGCGCGGGCGATGGCGACGCGCTGCTCCTGGCCGCCGGATAGCTGGCGGGGATAGTGGCCCAGGCGGTCGCCCAAACCGACCAGTTTCAGAGCGGTGGCGGCGTGTTCCAGGCGCTCCTGTTTCTTCAGGTGGGTGAGCTTCAAGGGAAGCTCCACGTTTTCGAGCGCGGTCAGCACCGGAATGAGATTGAACTGCTGGAAGATGAAGCCGATGTGCTCATTGCGCCAGTGGGCGATTTCCCGGTCGCTCATCTGGCGCAGGTTGTGATCGAGAACGCGGATTTCGCCGCCGGTGGCTTTGTCCATGGCGGCGATCAGATGGAGCAGGGTGGATTTTCCGGAACCGGAAGGGCCCATGAGGGCCACGAACTCTCCCTTTTGTACCTGGATGTCCACATCTTTCAGAGCGACCACGTGGAACTCGTCGCGGATGAATTCTTTGGAGAGATGGCTGGTTTCGATGATGACGTCGCTCATGTATTCTCGGCCTTCTGACGCACGCGGTCTCCGTCTTTCAAGGTGTCGGGGGGATTCAGGATCAGGTCTTCGCCGCCGATCAGTCCTTCTTCAATGCGGACTCCCTGGGCGCTAGTGGCGCCGGTTTTGACCGGCCGGCGGACGGCTTTGCCGTCGAGCAGGACGAACACCGCGCCATTGCGGATGGCCGAGGCCGGGACCAGCACCACCGGCTTGGCGGGTGCGGCGGACGAGGAGGATTCCGGCTTTTCATCCGAGAGGAAAGCGACGCTGGCATTCATTTCAGGGCGGAGGTACCCGTCCGGGTTGGCTACTTTCACCTTGATCTGGACGGTGGCTTTCTGGCGGTTGGCTTCCGGAGAGATCTCTTTGATGAAGCCCTGGTACTTGCGGTCGGGAAACGCGTCGGTGGTGACGACACCTTTCTGCGCGCCGTGCAGCTTGGCGAAATCATTCTGGCTGATATCGAGCTCGACCTCCAGGTCGTTGAGGTCGGCGAGAGAAACGACGTAGCCCTTGGCGCCGCGGTCGCCTACGAAGCTGGTGGTGACGAACTCTCCCTTTTCGACGGCGCGCTCCAGGATGGTGCCGGTGACCGGCGCGCGGATGACCGTATTTGCCAGGTTGGTTTCGGCGAAAGCCACCGCGCCTTTGGCTTGCTCCACCTGGCCGCGGGCGGCGGCGATATCCTCCTGCCGGGGACCGATTTTGACCAGATCGTATGTCTTTTGCAGGGAGACAACCCGGGCGGCGGCCTGGTCGTAGCGCGCCTGGGCATCGTCCAGGGCCTGCTGGGCGAGCACGCCCTGCTGCACCAGTTTGCGGGTGCGCTCCAGGGTGACGCGCGCGTTTTCCAGGTCGGCTTTGCCGACGTTGAGGTTGGCCAGGGCCTGGCCTACTTCTTCGGGCCGGGAACCATTCTGGAGGCGCTCCAGGTTGGCCTGCAGATTGGCAAGCTGGCCGCGGGCCTGCTGCAACTGGGCGCGGTACTCGTCGTCTTCGAGGCGGACCATGACCTGGCCCTCTTTGACGCGATCGCCCTTGTCGACGCCGATCCAGAGGACCTTGCCGATGACTTTGGCCGCTACTTCAATTTTGTGCGCCGCGACGATATAGCCGGTAGCGTTGAGCACCACTCCGGGGGCAACGCTTCCCGAGCCGATGGACCGGACACGCTGCACGTCTACGGGCGTGGCGGCATTGAGCTTCTGCCAGGCGAAGCGGCCGGCGCCGAGCACCACGAACAGCAGCACTCCGCCGATGATCCAGCGAGTAGCCCACTTGGAGGGCGCAGGTTCGGGGCGACGGCTCCGGTCGATCCGGAGGCTTTTT
>CAZMRK010000053.1:0-2833 GCA_964568355.1 uncultured Solibacteraceae bacterium
GGAATCATCGACGAGCACCATACCGTCCGGAACGCAGTCGGCCTGTTTGATGTCAGCCACATGGGCGAAATCGACGTGCGCGGCCCCCAGGCTACCCAATTGGTCGATTTCGTCACTACAAACGCCGCCTCCAGTCTCAAAATCGGGCAGGCCCATTATTCCGGGCTGCTTTACGAGCACGGCGGATTTGTAGACGATATCCTGGTCCACCGCGTCGCCGAAGATCATTATTTTCTGTGCGTCAATGCCTCGAATCAGGAAAAGGACTTCGCCCATATCCGGGACGCCAACGGCTTCGACGCCGCCGTCGAGTTCTCTAGCCCCCGTTATGCGCAGTTAGCCATCCAGGGGCCGCAGGCCCGCGTTACCCTGCAGAAGCTGACTTCTGTCGATCTGGCGGCTATCCGGTACTATTGGTTTACGGATGGTACCGTTGCGGACGTGCCGGCGCGGATTGCCCACACTGGCTATACCGGCGAGCATGGCTACGAGATCTACATCGATCCCGCCGAAGCCGAAAATCTCTGGAACCGGATCCTGGACGCCGGCCGCGAGTTCGGCATCAAACCCTGCGGCTTGGGCGCTCGCAATACTTTGCGCCTGGAGTCCAAAATGGCGCTCTACGGGCATGAGATCGATGCCTCCATCACGCCTCTCGAAGCGGACCTGGCCTGGATCGTAAAATTCGACAAAGGCGATTTTCTCGGCCGCGACAAATTGTTGCGCCAGAAAGAGGAAGGGGTGCGCCGCAGGCTGGTGGGTTTTGCCATGTGCGGCCGCGGCATTGCCCGTGATGGCTACGAGGTTCTGGTGGATGGCGCCCCGGCCGGCTGGGTCACCAGCGGGTCGCCTTCGCCTACCCTTAATAAGAACATCGGACTGTGCTATCTCCCGGCCGGCGAGGCCCGGATCGGACGGTCGGTCCAGGTCGTGGTCCGCAATCAGCCGGTGGAAGCCATAACCGTAGAAACGCCTTTCTACAAACGAGCGAAATAACGAATGTATCCTGAAAACTTCCGTTACACCAAGGAACATGAGTGGGTCCTGGTGGAAGGTGACACCGGCACCATCGGTATCACCGACCATGCCCAGCAGGAGCTTGGCGATATCGTGTACGTGGATCTGCCCAAAATCGGTGCCCACGTGGACCAGGGCAAGTCCCTCGGCTCGGTCGAGTCCGTCAAAGCCGTCTCGGATGTGTACTCTCCCGTCTCCGGTGAAGTGATCGAGGTCAATCAGACGCTCGCCGATAAGCCCGAGAGCCTGAACCAGGATCCGCACGGCGCCGCCTGGCTGGTAAAGCTGCGCCTCAGCGCACCTGCCGAGGCTTCGAATCTGCTTTCCGCCGGCGAGTATCAAAGCTATATAGGAGCGGAAAAGTAGTTTGCGATATCTCCCGAAGTCTGAATCTGAGCGCAGGCAGATGCTCGACGCCTGCGGTGTCTCCTCCGCGGAAGACCTGTTTGCCCACTTGCCGGATGCGGTTCGTCTGAAACAGCCGCTTGATCTGGCGCCGGGGGCTTCCGAATACGAAATTGTGGAATATTTCCGCAAGCGCGGCGACGAAACCGCTGTGGGCTACGCCAGCTTTCTGGGGGCCGGCGTCTATGCCCACTACCGGCCTGTTTTGGTGGATACCGTCGTCTCGCGCGGTGAATTTCTCACGTCGTACACGCCCTACCAGGCGGAAATCTCCCAGGGCACCCTCACTACCATCTTCGAGTTCCAGACCATGATCTGCCAGCTCACCGGCATGGACGTGGCCAATGCCTCGATGTATGACGGCTCGACCGCCCTGCCCGAGGCCGCCATGATGGCGGTGCGCTCAACCGGACGCGGCGGAGTGGTGGTGGCCCGTTCGGTTCATCCCGAATACCGCGAGGTTCTCGCGACCTACGCCAAAAATCAGGGGATGCCCGTGGCCGAGTTCGGCTATCATCGCGACACCGGATTGATCGACCTGGAAGATCTGGAGCGCCAGGTCAACGACCTGACGGCGGCCGTCATTGTCCAATCGCCCAACTTTTTCGGCATCGTAGATCAGGTAAAGGCCGCTGCCGAGATCGCCCACCGGCGGGGAGCGCTGCTGATCGTCGTCTTTACCGAGGCCGTCTCGCTGGGCATCCTCGAGCCGCCGGCGGGCGCCGATATCGTGGCTGGCGAGTTGCAATCGTTCGCCATCTCGCCCAGCTATGGCGGGCCGTTTGCCGGCATCATCGCCACCCGTGAAAAATTCATCCGCCAGATGCCCGGCCGGCTGGTTGGCGAAACCAGGGACTCCCGCGGAAATCGCGCCTTTTGCCTGACCCTTTCCACCCGCGAACAGCATATCCGCCGTGAGAAGGCCACCTCCAATATCTGCACCAACCAGGCCCTGATCGCGCTGATGGCCACCGTCTTCATGACCGTCTACGGTAAGGAAGGCCTGCGCGAGCTGGCCCGCCAGAACCTGGCCAAGGCGCATTACCTGGGCAGCAGGCTCCAGCCGCGCTTCTCCGGCCCGTACTTCAACGAGTTCGTCGCCACGGTGGAGGATCCGGAATCGCTGAACAAGGCCCTGCTTAAGAAAAAGATCGTTGGAGGGCTTCCCCTGGCCCGGTACTATCCGGAACTGGCAGATACCATGCTGCTTTGTGCCACCGAGATGACCCGCCGCCAGGATATGGATACTCTCTCGGAGCTCTATACATCCTTGCGTAAGCAGGAGCAGCCCACACTAGCCCATGCCGACTAAAAAGGTTCGTCCCCATCTCTCCCAGAACGAAGCCCTTCTGTTCGAGCGCAGTTCGCCCGGAAAGCGCGGCTATCAACTGCCCGAGCTGGACGTTCCGGA
>CAZMRK010000054.1:0-12310 GCA_964568355.1 uncultured Solibacteraceae bacterium
CACCAAGATAATGCCCAACCGGATGATGATGAGCGAAGGGCTGTCCAGCCAGAACTCGGACCTGGCGTAAAGCGAATAGGGGATGTTGGCGAAATATTGTCCCGCCAGAATCAGGCCGAATCCAGCGATCAGCGACCATTGCAGGCTGGTTTCCATTCTTCCGGGAGCCAGGCGCCGCAGCGTGGTCCCTGTGGCCAGCCCGAAGCCCAAATAGGACGCCCAGGGGAAAAACGCGAACCGGGATCGCCCAGGCACCAGGTATTCCCGCACCAGCCAGGGAATGGATTCGGAATCCGCCGCGCTCACCAGGGGGGCTGCCACAGCGACCGCTAGCCCCAGCAGCGCGCTCAGCCTGGCGCGGCTGCCGGCCGGGGTCAGAGCAAGCAAGGCGAAGACCAGCATTGCCAGAGCCATGCAGTTCAGGATGTCCACTTTGAGCAGCGTCTGAAACGGCGGAAACGGGATGGTGAAGATCGAGTTGGAAATCCGGAACAGGAGCGCGATACCCAGGATGTAGCCGCCGCGCCGAAGCATGCTTCGCAGGCGCGCCAGCGGCGGAGCACCGTGACGGTCCAGCCGCTCCATCTGGAAAGCAAACGTGACTCCCGCGAGGAACAGGAACAGTACCGCCGCCATCCCCCCTACGAACTGCGAGAGCACATAGGGTCCTTCCTGGCGGGTGTCGAGACGCGCAAACGAATTGAACGCGTGGCACTGGATCATGATCAGCACTGCCAGCCCCCGCGTCCAATCGAGAAAGGGTAGTCGATTCATCCTGCGAATCCGGATTGCATGAAGGGCGTATCAGGCGGGCCGCAGCAGTTCGGCGATCTCTTTCTCCTGAATCGCGCCTTGCTTGATTACGCGCCAATACGGCTCGGTAATGTCCACCGTCGTGGCTCCGTTGCCGCTACAAACACCGCCATCGAGCACCAGGTCCACGCGGCCATCCATGGTGCCGAACACCTCGATTCCGCTGCGGCAGGTAGGCCGCCCGGAGAGGTTCGCGCTGGTGGAAATTAAGGGCTGGTTCAGCATGGCGACCAGGGCGGCCGCCACGCCCGCGCGAGGCTGCCGCAGCGCCAGGCGGCCGGTGTTCCCGGTAACCTTGAGGGGGACCTTGGCGGAGGCCGGCACAATCATGGTCAGCGGCCCGGGCCAAAAGCGCCGCGCCAGCACAAAAAAGCGATTGGTCAGCTCCGAGGCAAGTTCTTCGGCCATGATCAAATCGCCTACCAGCAGCGGCAGCGAGCGGTGGATCTCGCGGCCTTTTGCGCGAAAGACCCCGGCTACGGCGCCCAGGCTGAACGGGTCCGCCACCAACGAATACAGGGCATCGGTGGGAATGGCCACGACTTTTCCCCGGCGAACGGCGGCGGCGGCGCGTTCCAGGGCTTCCGGCTCGGGCTGGTCAGGATTTATCTCAACAAGATCGGTAGCCATGAAGCAGGATTCGTTATCGCGGGCCGATCGCTTCGGCCACATCGAGGGCCATCTGGTAGCGCCCGAACGGGGCGCTTAACTGCACTCCCTGCACCATCGAACGAACGCGCTGCACCATCTCCCGGGCGATGGCCACGCCCTCCTGGCGAGCACTCTCCGCGCTCTCGGCGCCGCGCATCCGCTCCATATAATATTCGGGTACCGGCACCCGCAACTCATTTACCATGAACTCGGCATTGCGATAGCTGGTAAGCGGCCAGATCCCGCAAATTACCGGAATCCGGAAGTGTTCGATGCGGCGCAGGAACTGCTCCAGCAGGTTCAGATCGAACACCGGCTGGGTGACTACGTATTCGGCGCCGGCCTGCACCTTCCATTCGAACCGCCGCAGCTCTTCTTCCAGATTCAACGCTCCCGGATTTGCTCCCACGCCAATCAGCAGGGCGGTCTGCGACCCCATCGGGTTGCCTCCGATATCGAGACCGTGGTTCAGGTTGTCCACAATATGGACCAGGCCGATCGCGTCCACGTCGAAGACCGCCGTGGCATCCGGATAAGTGCCCATGCGCGGCGGGTCGCCGGTAATGCAGATCAGGTTACGAACGCCGGCCGCGTGGGCGCCCAGCAGTTCCGACTGGATCCCCAGGATATTACGGTCGCGGCAGCAGAAGTGATTCACGGCCTCGATGCCGGCTTCCCGCTGAAAAAGCTGGCAGGTCACCTGCGCACTCATACGGGCGCTGGCGCGCGGACCGTCCGGAACGTTGATGCAGTCAATCCCGTTCGCGGCACAGAGCTTGGCTCCTTCGATCTCACGCGAGGCATCCACGCCGCGCGGAGGCAGGATCTCCACCAGAGCAACAAACTTGCCGGCCGCCAGCTTGGCGCCAAGCTGCGATTTACGCTCCATCGGCACCCCGGACAGTGCCTGCGCCTTGGCCTCCGGTTCTTCCACCACTGCATCCCGCGCCGCCTGCTGCGGTTGCAGAGACCGGGCCTCGGCGTGAATCAGCTTGATATGTTCCGGAGTCGTGCCGCAGCACCCGCCGACGATCTTGACGCCCGCCCAAATGAGCCGCCGTGCATACTGCGCCAGGTACTCCGGCGAGCTCAGGTAGATGTTGCGGCCCTCCACGCGCACTGGAACACCGGCGTTCGGCATCGCGCTGATCGGCTTCTGCGTGTACCGCATCATTTTCTCGACGGTTTCGAGGGTAACCTTCGGCCCCACCGAGCAATTGCAGCCCACCACGTCCGCCGGCCACTCGTCCAGCCGCCGGGTAAAGCTTTCCGTATCCATGCCGCCCGGCAGGTTGCCGCTGTCGTCAATCGTGACCTGGGCAATGATCACCATGTCCTTGCCCGCGGCCTCGCGAGCCGCGAACACGGCTTCCCGCAATTCGTCCAGATTGGCGAATGTCTCGAGAATCAGCAGGTCCACTCCCGCATCCAGAAGCGCGTCCACCTGCTCCCGGAAGATGGCTTTCGCCTCGGCGAAAGACGTCGGACCCAGCGGCTCGATGTGCAGGCCCAGCGGACCCACCGCCCCGGCTACAAACGCCCCGTCCCTGGCCGCCTCGCGCGCCAGGCGGACCCCAGCCCGATTGATCGCCTTCAGCTTTTCCGCAATCCCGAAAGAGGACAGCCGAGCGCGATTCGCTCCGAACGTATTGCTTTCCAGGATCTCCGCGCCGGCTTTCACATAGTCCAGATGAATCTGGCGCACCATATCCGGAGCGGAAAGGTTTAGCTCGTCGTAGCAGCGGTTAATGAAGATGCCGCGGGAGTAAAGCATAGTCCCCATGGCACCGTCGGCGACCATGATACGGTGAGATAGCTGCTCTCGAAATTCCTGGGCCCGGCTGCTGGTGGCAATCATCATGCAGTCAATATCGTGGGAGATTCGGATCTCGAATCAAGATAACGATATTGCTGATTTTACCGCACTCATGCGGATTGGCGGTAAAAGTGCGATATCGTATGAAAATCTCGACATGCGGAGGTTTAGGACATTGAGACGCCGCGAATTCATCCTGGGTACCGCCGGCGCCTGGAGCGCGGCTGCGGTCGCCCGCGCTGCCGCCCCCCTGAAGATCGCCGCGATCTGTACCACGTACCATGTGCGTTCCCACGCCGACAACATCATTACCCGGCTCCTGGAAGGCTATTGGATCAACGACAAACACTACGATCCCCCCGGCCGCGTCGTTTCCTTATACATGGACCAGGTACATCCGGCCGACATCGGTTACCGCCTTTCCACCGCCTATGACTTTCCGGTTACCAAGACCATCGCCGATGCCCTTACGCTCGGCACCGGAAAACTGGCCGTCGACGCCGTGGTGCAGGTGGCCGAGCATGGCGATTACCCCTTTAACAACAAGCAGCAGCAACTCTATCCGCGTTTTGAGTTTTTCCAGCAGATCGTGGAGGTCTTCCGCAAGTCCGGCCGCTCCGTCCCGGTATTCAGCGACAAGCACCTCTCCTACGATTGGAACAAGGCCAAGCAGATGTACGACTGGTCGCGGGAACTCCATTTTCCCTTCATGGCCGGTTCCTCGGTTTCCGTCACCTTCCGGAGGCCGGAGTTGGACTTCCCCCTCGGCGTGCAGTTCGACGACGCGCTGATGGTGGGCGGCGGATGGGTCTCCGATGGCGGGGTTTTCCACAACCTGGAAGTCCTGCAGTGCTTCGTGGAGCGCCGGAGAGGAGGCGAAACCGGCATCCGTGCCGTCCAGCACCTGGAAGGGGAAGCGGTCTGGAAGGCGGCCGAAGAGGGCCGCTGGTCGAAGGACCTGATGCACGCCGCCCTGGCGCGAAGCTCCAAACGGAGTTCCGGCCGCCCGGAGGACGTCAAACACCCGGTGCTTTGCCTGTTGGAATACAACGATGGATTCAAAGCCGGGGTTCTCATGCTGGGCGGCCTGGTGAACGGCTACCTGATCGCTCTCAAAGCGAAGGGCCGGCCGCAGATTGACGCGACCGAATGCTATATCCCCACGGAGAATTCCAATAACTTCAGCCCGCTGGTTCACGGAATTGCTCACATGATCACCACCGGCAAGCTCTACTATCCCGTGGAGCGGACGCTGCTGACCACCGGGGCGGACGCCTTTCTGATGGAATCGGCCTACCAGGGCCACAAGAAACTCGAAACCCCGCAGTTGCGCGTGGCGTACCGCGCGCCGGCCGAATCCTACTTTGCCCACGGGAGGGGATCCTAGTGGTAGACCTCAACGTAAAAGTCGAGAAAGTGGCGGACGGGTTCGCCTTCACCGAAGGACCGGTCTTCAGCCGCATCGGCTATCTCTTGTTCAGCGACATTCCCGCAAAGCGCATTCTGAAATGGGAGAAGGGCAGCGTCTCGGTCTTCCGGGAGAACAGCAATGGCGCGAATGGGCTTACCTTTGATCACCAGGGACGCTTACTGGCCTGCGAGGCCAACCGCGTCACGCGCACCGAAAAAGACGGCTCCATCACCGTGTTGGCCGGAGGCGGCCAGATTCAGCACCCCAACGACCTCGTATACGCCATCGACGGCAGCGTCTATTTTTCCGACCTGCCCGCCGGAGTAGTCTACCAGGTCACCCGGCGCGGAGAAATTCGCGCGGCCGCCCGCGATTTCGAGCGGCCCAACGGTGTGGCGCTGAGCCCCAATCAGCAGCAGCTTTACGTGGCCGATAGCGCCAAGCGCAATGTGCGCGTGTACGACGTGAGCGGCGACGGAACGCTGCGCAATGGAAAGGTATTCGCCGAATTGAAATCCGACGCCAAAGGCGCTCCCGACGGCCTCAAAACCGACGAAGCCGGCAACGTATGGGTCGCCGGTCCGGGCGGCGTCTGGGTATTCGACAAAGCCGGCAGCCACCTGGGCACGATCGCGACCCCGGAAACCCCAAGCAACTGCAACTGGGGCGAAGGCTTTCACGGCCTCTACGTCACCGCGCAGAAATCGGTCTACAAAATCCCGGTAAAGGTCAGCGGCACACGCACCTATTGACGCGCACACGCTACTGGTTTCTTTTCACTCAAGAACCCGCTGCTGCAAGAAGAACTCAAGTTGGCGCGCTCCGTGGACGACGGCAATGATTTGCGGCGGTATCGTCTCCCAACGATAGACAATTACATAAGAGTGAACAGCCCAGAAGCGATGCCGCACGTCAGTCAGGTCTTCGCGATGATGGCCGATCCCCGGCGATTGCGCCAGGCGTATGAACGCGTCGTGCAGGCGGGCCAGGACTTGATCTGCATAGTCGATGCTGTCTTCTGCAATGTAGTTCCAGATCTCCAGCAGACCTGCGCGCGCTCCCAGTGTCAGTGTAAACGTCGGCCGGCTCACTTGTTCTCTGCCCGGCGTCGGGCACTCAATCGGCGGATCTCCTCAAACACGGCCTCGCCATCCAGGAGTTCGCCGCGATCGGCTTGTTCGGCGCCTCGCCGGATCTTAGCTCGTAACTCTTCGAGTGCGATATCACGTGCCCGCTCACGTTCCTCAAGCAGCCGTAGCCCTTCCCGGATAACCTCGCTGGCAGTCTGGTAAAGACCTGAGTCGACACGCGACTGGATGAACTGCTCGAGCTCAGGAGTGAGGGAAACATTCAGGCTGGTGCGGATGGGCATATTTTATCTTGGACACAGTCCGGTCCTTGTGTCAATTTGTGTTACAGGTCAATCCTATTGCCGCAGTACACTCAGCCCCGGATCCAAAATAACCTTCGCCGGCACCTGCCGTACCGCCACCTGAAACGTCACCGGGTCGCTGCTGGTGCGCACCCAATGCGTAACCGGCTTGGCCCGGCTGAAACTGATCTCTACCGGAACCGCGGCCGTGAAGTCCTCCGCGACATCGCTCTGCGTCACCTTACCGGTCACCCGCAAAGCGGGGGCTTTGCCCTTCACCGACCACGAAAGCTTAATCGCCGGAATACCCGTGCCATACACCCACTGTTCGAAAAAGTTTTCCAGCTTCGGGTCCGGCGAGCCAGGCGGCAGAAATTCCACGGCCAGCTTTTGAAACTGCGCCGTGGAGATGCTGGCGTGAGCATAACGCTTGCAGATCGCTGCCAACATGCTCTGAAAGCGCTGGTCTCCCATCTGGCGGCGCAGCATATGCATGATCCACGACCCCTTGCCATACGTGATGTCGCGCCACGCCCCCGGAGCCTGCGAGTTTTGCAAGCGCGTGCCCAGCACGATCGGCCCGGTCGCATCCACGGTCTGGCCGGCGGTATTCTTCACCAGCAGCGCGGCTTTGTATTGTTCCAGCGCGGTCTCCAGGGCACGCGCGCCTTTGCGCTTCTCCAGGTAAAGCAACGCCGAATAGTTCGCCAGCGCCTCCATGAGCCACTCATCGTGATAGCCGGCGGGGGCCATGAGGTTGCCCCACCACTGATGGGCCGTCTCGTGCGCCTGCAGGATCTCCGTGAAAAACACCTGCTGCTGCGCGCTCATCCCCGCAATCGGCTTCGCGCTCGGCCCCAGGTAAGAGAGCGTCGAGAGGTAGATCAGCCCCGGAAAGCCCTGGCCGAACGTCCCGGGCACCGGCGACACCGTCAGTAGCGGCAGCGCCGGAGGCCCGAAACGGGCCGCCATGAATTCCAGCGCGCCCGCCACGCCCTGAGCCAGTTCCTGTAAGCGCGAGGAGGAACTGGGAGGCGGTGGCGCAGACGGAATAGAAATCTGATTCGGGCGCGGCCTGCCCCACATAGGAGGCGTAATCGTGATGGGCGCCGCTGGGGGTTGCAGGGCCGCCTCGACGGTCCGGTTGGCATAAGCTTCCACCGTATAACCGCCACGGCTCACCCGTGCCTGCTGGTAACGGCCCAAATTGAAGCCGGCCATGCGCACCGGAGCCCCGGTCCGGCGATGAGTGGTGCGCCATTCGCCTTCCGTCTTATCCTCCACCACCTGGCCCGCCGTCACCAGGTCGAGCTCTTTGGGATAGCGGAAGCGCAGATCATAGGTGGTGAACTGCATGCCGTGGTTGGGATACCAGTTCCCGCGCGCACCCACGTAGTAGACGTGATTGCCGGCGTGAAGGATCACCTTGCCCGCCAGATGGAACTCCACGTCGTATTCCCGCCCTGGCTCCAGAGGCTCCGGCGGAACCACCAGGAACAGCGTGTTGCCCGAGTTGCGAATCAGGTCCGAGCGCATGGACTCCCGCTGCAGCACTTCCGCAGGCTTCCCGTCAATCAACACGCTCGTCACTTGCAGATTCGGGTGAACGTCGAACGGCAGCGCTTCCTGCCGCTCCCGCCCGGCCTTCACTTTCAGGCGGGTCACTTCTTGCAGCTCCAGGTCCGGCTGCAGCGTAGCATCGATCCGGTAATCGCTTACGTCGAAGTCCGCAAATGCCTTACGCGTCCCGTTCCGCACCGATCGGGCTTCGAAACTGGTCCACACATCGAAATAGGTCCGGTCGTTGCGGCTCGCCATCTGGCCTACTACCATCTGCTCGGTTCCCCGCGGATCGTACGCGAGATCGAAATTGCCCAGCGTTTTGCCGCTGATCGCCGCCATCAGGAATCCCGTCCTCGGCGCCAGCAGGTCCAGCGTAATCCGGGTCACGAAGCTGTCGCTGAGATTCCGCACCGTCGATGTCCACTGTTCGCTCAGCAGCACTCCGCGCTCGGGGCTCTTGCGGTTGAATGGATTCGCCCGCATCTGTTCCACCAGCTCGCGATAGGTGTCGTCCGTGAACAGCAGGACCGTCGCGGTAAGGTGCTCGTCCAGATTGGGTGCGTTCGTAAATGCGGCCAGCGATTTCCGCTCGCTACGGTTCGGAGGCAGCAGCAATACCTCGGCCTCCCCATTTTCTACATCCGTCGTAAATACCGCCGAGATGCGCCTTCCCGCCACCGGCTTGCCGAAGATCAGGAAGCCGTCGGCCAGGTAGAACCGGGCATCCTCGCGCACCAGGGTCAGTTCCCGCACGCGATAACATTCCTCCGGGTCCAGGCTGGCACTCGCGACCTCGCGCGCCAACTCGGCGGCGGTCCCGGCCGCGAACGCTGCGCCGGCCCATAGCAGGAGCACCAGGGATAGCCCTGCCCGTTCCAGGAGCCGTAGCATGGTTCCAGTCTACAATGGCAGAAGGTGGAACAATTCGCCCTCGACTTCGCCCCAGCGCGGCGCATCTTCACCGTGAGCGAACTGACCGCAGGGATCCGTGCGCTGTTCGATGCGGAGTTCTCTGATGTCTGGGTCACGGGAGAAATCTCCGGTCTGAAACTGGCGGCCAGCGGCCACTATTACTTCACTCTCAAAGAACGGGAAGCACAGGTGCGCTGCGTGGCCTTTCGCTCCTCCCACCGCTACTGGAAATTCAAGCCGCAAGACGGCCTGGCGGTGCTGGCGCGGGGCCGGCTGGATGTCTACGAAGCGCGCGGGGAGTATCAGTTGCTGGTGGAGTTGCTCGAGCCGCAAGGGCTCGGAGCGCTGCAACTGGCGTTTGAGCAGCTCAAAAAGCGCCTGACGCTCGAAGGTCTCTTCGATCCGGCGCGCAAGCGCCCGCTGCCGCGTTATCCCCGCCGTATCGGCATCGTGACTTCGCCGCGTGGGGCTGTCATCTCCGATATGCTGCAAATCTTCGCCCGCCGCTTTCCCGGCTTGCACATCCGCCTCTATCCGGCGCTGGTGCAGGGCGAGGGCTCCGTGGACGAAGTTTGCCGCGGTGTGGAATATTTCAGCACCGGAGGATGGGCGGAGGTCGTCATCGTGGCGCGCGGTGGCGGCTCGCTCGAAGACCTGTGGACCTTCAACGAAGAGGCCGTAGCCCGCGCCATCGCCGCCTGCGCCGTGCCGGTCGTCTCCGCGGTGGGACACGAGACCGACGTCACCATCGCCGATTTCGTCGCCGATCTCCGCGCGCCCACCCCGTCCGCTGCCGCGGAAATGATCATCTGCACCCGCCAGGAGCTGCTGGAGAGCATCGAAGCTACGCGGCAGCGTGCCATCCAGTGCCTGCGCTACCGCCTGGCGATCCTGGCCCGCCGCCTGCACCAGCAGGGCGTCGACCGCGCGCTCTCGCTGCTGCACCGGGCCATCGGCCGGCAGCTCCAGCGCCTGGACGAGTGCGATTATCTTCTGCGGGAAAGTCTCCGGGCGGCGCTGGAGGCCCGCCGCCGGCGGCTGCGCGACCTGGAAGCCGGCCTGCTCCGGCGAGATCTCCGGCTGCGCTTCGCCTCCAGCCGCCGGCGCCTGGAGAGCGCCCAGGCGTCCGCCACCCAATCGGTACGTCTGGCCATGGCCCGCCGGCAATCGTTGCTCGATCAGATGACGGCGCGCCTCTCCCAGCTCAGTCCCCTGCGCATTCTGGACCGCGGCTATGCTATCGTGACCAATGAAACCGGTCAGATTGTAAAGGACAGTGCCGCCGCCGCGGCAGACTCTTCCATTCAGGTGCTGCTGGCCAGGGGGCGCCTTGAGGCGAAGGTAACGAAATCCCATGCATAAGCAGGCGTGCGACGGTCCGAATGCCTGTGCGCCGCTGTTGCCAAAACAGCGGAAAGATCGCTAGAATCAATGAGTTTGCACATAGTTCAGGAGGAACAATGGCAGTTGAGCAGAAGGTGAAGCAGATTATTGTTGAGCAACTGGGTGTCGATGAAAGCCAGGTGGATAACAATGCCTCTTTCGTGGACGACCTGGGCGCCGACTCGCTCGACATTGTCGAGTTGGTAATGGCTTTTGAAGAAGCTTTCGAACTGGAAATTCCCGACGAGGATGCCGAAAAAATCACCACGGTCAAGGATGCCGTTGAGTACATCGAGGGCAAGACTTCCAAGAAGTAAGCAGGTCGGCCAATTCTCACTGAGGAGAATGTATTGTCCCGAAGAGTGGTTGTAACAGGTGTCGGCCTGCTGACGCCCGTTGGCATCGGTACAGAGGTCTCTTGGCGGGCTCTGGTCGCCGGGAAGTGTGGCATTGGTCCCATCACGGCGTTCGATGCCTCCCAGTTCTCTTGTCGGATTGCCGGAGAGGTTCGGGGTTTCGATCCGCACCAATATATAGAAAAAAAAGAAATTAAGAAGATGGGGCGCTTCATCCAGTTTGCCATCGCTGCCTCGGAATGCGCCCTCAGTTCCTCCGGATTACAAGTGCAGCCCGACCAGGCCGAACGGGTCGGCGTCTACATCGGCAGCGGCATCGGCGGGTTTGAGGTCATCGAGCGCGAGCACCAGACGCTGCTGGAGCACGGCCCCCGGCGCATCTCCCCCTTTTTTATTCCTGCCACCATCGTGAATCTGGCGTCCGGCTATGTATCGATTCGGACCGGCGCGAAAGGCCCCAACTCGGCTACGGCCACGGCCTGTACTACCAGTGCGCATTCCATCGGCGATTCGTTCAAAATCATCCAGCGCGATGATGCCGACGTGATGATTTGCGGAGGCACGGAAGCCTGCATCACCCCCATGGGAGTGGGGGGATTTGCGGCCATGCGCGCTCTGTCGACCCGAAACGACGAGCCGGAGCGAGCCTCCCGCCCCTGGGATCTGAATCGTGACGGATTTGTCGTAGGTGAGGGTGCCGGCATCCTGGTTCTCGAAGAACTGGAGTTCGCGCGCAAGCGCGGCGCCCACATTCTTGCCGAGCTGGTGGGCTACGGGATGAGCGCCGACGCCTTCCACGTCACCTCTCCTTCCGAGGATGGCGACGGAGCCTTTCGCGTCATGCGCAACGCTTTGCGGGATGCCCGCCTGGAGCCCAGCCAGATCGACTATGTCAACGCGCACGGCACTTCCACCGAGATCGGCGACAAGATCGAGAGCCTCGCCATCAAGCGCTGCTTCGAAGATCACGCTCGCAAGCTGGCAGTGAGTTCCACTAAGTCCATGACCGGCCACTTGCTCGGCGGCGCCGGCGGACTGGAAGCCGGCATCACCGTGCTGGCTCTGCGCGACCAGGTGGCGCCACCTACCATTAACTACGAGACTCCCGATCCGGAGTGCGACCTCGACTATGTTCCCAATCAGGCGCGCTCCATGAAGATCGACTACGCCCTGACCAACTCGTTCGGCTTCGGCGGGACGAACGGCGCGTTGATCTTCAAACGTTTCACCGATTAGGTCCCGGCCATCGCGGTCCGGCGCCCGTCCGGGCCGCGATCAGGTGCCGCTCCCGGATCCGTTATGAAAATCGTCGTTTGCATCAAACAAGTCCCCGCCCGCGATTCCCTGTTACGAATTGCCTCTTCGGGCACCTGGATTCAGGAAGACGATCTCAGCTACGAAATCAATGAGCCGGACGCTTACGCGCTCGAAGAAGGGCTGCGGCTGAAAGAGCAGCACTCCGGTGAGCTGGTAGTCCTGTGCGCCGGCCCCGCCGGCGCGTCGCAAACCATCCGGGAGGCTCTGGCCAAAGGCGCCGACCGCGCAATCCACATCGAGGAAGACGATCTGGGGAGCTACGATCCCCTCGCCGCCGCCCGCCTGCTGGCCGCGGCCCTGACTCCCGAAAAGCCCGACCTGGTGCTCACCGGTCTCCAATCGGACGATCTGGGCTATGGCCAGACTGGCGTGATCCTGGCCGAACTGCTTGGACTGCCGCATGCCACCATCATCATGCAGGTGGAGAAGCAGGACAGCGGGATTCGCGTGAAACGCGAACTGGAAGACGGCTGGTTCCAACATGTGGAGATGCCGCTCCCTGCCCTGCTGACCATTCAGTCCGGCATCAACAAGCTGCGCTATGCCACTTTGATGGGAATCAAGAAAGCCAAGACCAAAGAGGTTCGCAAACTCACGGCCGCCGAACTCGGCGTGGCCTCCGGCGCGGCCTCCATCCGCCTGGAGCGGATCTATCTTCCCGAGCGCAGCAAACAGACCCAGATCTTCGAGGGCAGCCCCCAGGAAGCCGCTGCCAG
>CAZMRK010000055.1:0-9614 GCA_964568355.1 uncultured Solibacteraceae bacterium
GGCCACCCGGAAGTCCTTGCCGAACCCCATCGAGAGGTTCACCGTGCCCGGTGCCACCAGCGTGCCGACACCGGCGTTGCCAAACCGCCCGATCGGCGCACCGGAGCACACGAACTGGTTCGACGCGCCCGCTGTGCGTCCCGGGCAGACAAAAGCCGACCGGTCGAACCACCGGTCCGCCGTCGGATTGTCGAGATTGCCGTCTGCCACCGCGTCCGGCCTTTGGGAACCGCGCGCATCCCCGCCCGTTCCCGAAGGGTCGCCGCCGCTGAATGTCGGCGTCAGGTACGGACCGGTTTGCACCAGAAAGATGCTGCTGACCCGCCATCCGCCCAGCACCGCGTTCACCACCGGGTTGGCGTTGGCCAGATAGCGCCGTCCCTTACCGATCGGCAGCTCGTACAGCACACTGGTGATCCAGCGATGCCGCCGCGTCGGCGAGACGTTTCCGCGGTCCGCTGCGCGATCGAGCGAATTCGAGAGCCGGCCGCCCCCAGTCTCACCCAAGAAGCCCGTCGGCGCCGGGCCAGCCGCGTCGCTCAGGTTCTTCGCCCAGGTCCACGAAGTATCGAACGTCACGCCTCCGCTCATCCGGTGTTTGAACTCGGTTTGCAGCGAGTGATAGATGGCGTTCGCGCCCGTATCGCGACTATAAATGCGTCCCCAGTAGGGAAACGGCCGGTCCGTCAGAGGCCGCTGCGTAAATGGCGTGGTGGAAGGCTGCGCCTGATTCAGATCGGGCGCCCACGGAAGCTGCACAGATCGCAACCCGATGTAGGATACGCGTACTCCCGTGTTCCACCCCAGGTCCCGCTCCACGCTCAGGTTCCACTGCATCGCGTACGGATCTTTGAAGTGCGGATCGTTGGCGGTACCGAAGTATGCCTGGCCGTAGGGTGCCGCCACCACGCCATTGCCGTTGGTGGAGATTTGCGGCAGCCGGAACAGCGGAGTCCCGTTGACCAGATTATTGTTGAACTCGCGCACGTCAGAACTGCTGATGCCGGTCAGCGAATAAAACACCGCGCCCAGGATGGTCATGGTGTACCGCCCGAATCCGCCGCGGATCACTGTCTTCGTGTCGTTGAAGGGACGATACGCAAACCCGAAGCGCGGGTTGAAATCGGTCTTTTGCGAAAAGCGTAGCGTATCCGGCCACCCGGCCTGATTGGCCTGCAGAAATGGCGTGCACGGAATTCCCTGATACGCCTCTCCGGGACAGGCGTTGATGGACTGCAAAAAGCCTGGAGCCGTGATGCTCAGCGCCTGTTGCCCGGACGGAATGATCACACGGCCGGTAACCGGCACGGACCGGTCAAAATTGGTGATATCGCCGCCCTGATCGACAAACGCCGGATGGTATTCCCAACGCAGCCCGTATTCGAGTGTCAGCCTCTGGTTCACTTTGAAGCTGTCCTGCACATAAAAGCCGTAGTGCCAGGAAAGCCCGTCATTGTCCTGCTTCACTGACGCGTAGGCGGAATGGTACGGAATGCCTACCAGGAAATCCGCTACGTCGCTGCCCGTGTAGCGGCCGTCAAAATCGAAATTGCCGTAGTTATCGCTGCCCGTAAAGCCCAGCGCTGTCTGCGCCCGCAGGCGCCTTACATCTCCGCCCCATTTGATGGTATGACGTCCTTTCACCCAGGTAGTGTTATTGTTCCACTGATACGTGTGAGAGTACGTGAAACCGGCCTTGCCTTTGCCGAAATTACTGGTTCCCTGGCCGAAATTGAATGACGGCAGGCCGTTGAACGTCAACTCGGGCAGGTCCTGCAATCCCAGATCCGCCGTAATTTTGCGGCCGTCGAACGCATAGCTGGTAGCCGCGTCGCTGTTGCTTAAGCCGAACCGGAACTCGTTCAGCAGCGTGGGCTTGATCGTATAGTTATGGGAAATCACCACGCTGCGCGTGTGACTATAGGAGGTATCGGACGGCAGAAGAAAGGCTGTAGGAGAAGTGCTGTCCGAGTTCTTCCAGCTTAGCCGGCCGAATACCGACTGCTTGCTGGTCAACGTATGATCCACGCGTCCATCCAGTTGCCAGGACTGGATGGGCGCGGCGGCATTCTGCCGGAAGTTCGAATTCGTCTCGACATCCGTCGATCCGTAATTGGGCAGCGGATAGTATTGAAATACCTTGGGAGCTACATTGATGATTTGCGATTGCGGAATGCGATTGCCGGGATACGGCATGTCGGTCGTCGGATCTTTGATGGTAACCGGCTCCTTGCTGAAATCGCCCTGCCGCATCGCCGCGGTCGGAACCGTCGCCTGGAGCGCCGAACCCGTACGAAACTGCATATCTTCGAAAGCGCCGAAAAAGAAGGTATGATTCTTAACGATTGGCCCGCCGAAGCTGCCGCCGAAGGTATTCGCGGTCTTCTGTGGCTTCGACGTAGCGCCGTAGTTCGTCGCATCCAGAGCGCGATTCTGCAGATACTCAAAAGCACTGCCATGAAATTGGTTGGTGCCGCCCTTGGAAGTAGTCGTAATATCGCCAACCTGGCCGAACTCGGCATTGTTCCCTACCGCCTGCACCTTCATTTCCGAGATACTCTCGGCGGAAGGAAACAACTCAGTAAGTGGATGGTTGCCGCTGACATCGATTGTCGAAATACCATCCAGCGAAACTTCGGTCTGTCCCGGCAGGGCGCCTTGCACCGAAAAGTTATATCCGTTGTCGCTCTGCACACCGGGCTGATAAGAGAGAATGCGCAGAGGACTGGTTGTTCCGGCTCCACGGTAATTTACCGGCAAGTGCAGCACCTGCTGCGAATCGAAACTCGCAGCGATTGTCTGTGTGTCAGTGGTAATCACCGGAGCCAGGGCGTCCACCCTGACGGTCTCGGTCACCGCGCCCACTTCCAGCGTCACATTTACACGCATCGTCTGGCGCGCGATCAGGCTCAAGCCCTCCACTTCGAAAGACTTAAATCCGGTTGCCTCGGCGGTCACGCGGTAAGTGCCGGCTTTGAGATTGAGTGCCTCGTAATTACCTTGATGGTCGGCCAGCGTAGAGCGGGAAGTATTTTCGCCCTGGTTTGTAATGACAACCTTGGCGCCGGGAATCACAGCCCCGCTACCGTCCGTAACGGTTCCCAGGATTGTTCCAAAAGTGGACTGCGCAGCCAATGGGGCGGCACCCAGCAATACCAACAGGAGAAATCGGACCATGCAAACCCCCTTTTGTGGATTGAAGAATAGGTGAAGCGACTAACAGAAGTCAAGGTAGCATGGGTATCTTTCGTTTCGATGAAAGTACGGCTACAGACAAATGAAAGTCAGAAGGGAATGAAAGGACGTCAGCAAGTCACCGCGGGGGAGTACATGAAGTGGCGGCGGAAGCGTCCCCGTGGGAACGGACAATACGCGGAGAAACAGCCACGTTTGGCTTGCAAAAAAGTATCGCCACCGCCGCCATCCCGTAGGAGCAATCGGGGCTACCCATCCAGTATACTGGAAATCAGGTCTGAAACACTGGATTCTGGGCGAGGTTCTGTATGTCTTATGGGATCGCAGGTTTTCCGATAGGCAGGTATCTGCCGCCGCTCCTTCTGTTCGCAGGAGCACTGGCCGCGTACAATCCGCCCATCGACACGGCAGGACCTCTGACCGTCCGGATCCTCGAACCGGCGCTTGGCTCCTATGGCGCCGGAGGACAGGTCCGGCTGACGCAGCCGGGCATGCGCTTCGAACTCTCGGTCATGCTGAGGAACTCCGCCGCTCGTCCCCTTTCGGGAACTTTGCGCCTCGCGGCGATCGATCAGTGGCGCGTCGAGCCGGCTGCCGCAGTTCCTTTTCGTTTGGCGGCGCGAGGCAGGGAAACGGTCTCGTTCACCATCGCCCTGGGGCAGGGTTCTTACAATGCCCACTATCCGCTGCACGCGATCGCGGAATTTACAGATGGTGGAAAGCACCTGGTGGCGCATCCGATACTAGTTCTATCCACACAGTTGCCGGATCCGCCCCGCGCCCGCCTGCCCATCCAGTGGCATCCGGTCGCAGTGCCGGCCGAGGGAGCCATGGGGCTCTGGCGCTTGCCTCTGCACCGCGAGGTCATCCAGAGCGTCGGCGGAGAAGCGGCGGTCATCAGCCTTGCCCCCGAGACGTTTGAAGATCGCCAGCCGGTTCAGTATGGGCTCCGCGTCTCCCATGGACAGTCGCGCGAAGCCGTCGCGATGTTTCTCGGGCCGCGCGCCCCCTCGCATCGGGAGCGCCTGAGTTCCATCCTGGTTGAGTATCCTCTTGCCCTGCCGCAAACAGCGCCCCTCCATCTTCGCTTCGGCGCCGCCTCCACCGGCGCCAGTACACTTTTTCGCGTGCGCGCCGTTCCTTTCGACGCTCCGCAAGGCGAGGCCGGCCCCGCGCTTTTCGAGACGCGCCCTGGCGGCTCCGGGTGGAGCGATCAGGAGGTGGATCTGAGTACCTTTGCCGGCAGGCAGATCCGCCTTCAACTCGAAGCGGTCGCCTCCGGCCAGGCCCAGGCGGATTGGGCCGAACCTACGCTTGTGGGCGCTTCCCTCGCTCCGCCGGCGAAGGCTCACCAGCCCCTCGAACTCGGAACGATCGAAAGAAGCGGCGCGGGCTATTCCATCCGTCTTGAACCGGGAGCCCGCGGCCTGCTCGATGCCGGCGTGAGTTTTCTCGCCGGCAGCCGCACGCTGCGTTTCCGGGGCTTCCGCGCTCGCGTCCTGGGCGACATTCTGGAAGATCCCCGCTCCACCCAGAAACTCATCGAAGCCCGGGAGGAACCGGCTTCGGGCCGCTACCGCGTGCGTCACCGCTTCACGGGATGGGCCGGCTCCTTCGATCTGCTGGGCGAGATCTGGGTCGAATCGGGAGCCTTGCGCGTCCGCTTTTGGCTCGAGAATACTCCGCCGCCCAAGCCCTGGCTTGCGGTCTATTTGGAAGAGTTGTCGGCCGGTCCCTGGTCGGACACCGCCGAACGCATCTATGCCGGCGTCGGCAACGTGATCCAGAAACCCGACGCATTCCGGCTGCCCTTTGACGGCCATCGCCTGGCCACCTCGTTTGTGGGCTTTGATTTTCCTGGCCTGTCCATCGTCGAAGCCGCGGACGTGGCTCCCGACCGCCTCGAAGTCGATCCGCAGGCTCGCATCTATTCGCTCGTCACGCCGCACACGCAGACGCGCACCTTCCTCCCGGCAGCTACCGCCTGGGAAGGCGCGCTTGCGTGGCGTGCCATCAGCGGCCGCCAGGCTTCCGCCGGAGTATCCAAGCTGGCGGGACGCTTCGTCTTCGATCTGTGGAGCGGGCGCTACGGCGAAAGTGCCGCCGCGCTCGCCAAGGCCGCCCGCTACGGGCTCACCGATTCCGTGGTGGTCTGGCACAACTGGCAGCGCTGGGGTTACGATTACCGCCTGCCCGACATCTACCCACCCAACCCCGAATTCGGAACCTCGGCCGATTTCGAACGCCTGGTCCAGACCTGCAAGAACGCCGGCATCCTCTTCGCGCCTCACGACAACTACATCGATTTCTATCCCGATGCCGAAGGTTTCAGCTACGACGATATCGTCTTCCATCGCGACGGCCAGCCGGTCAAAGCCTGGTACCACTCGTACCGCCAGGCGCAGTCGTACCGCTTCCGTCCCGATAAGCTCCGGCCTTTTGTGGAGCGCAACATCCGCCTGCTTCAGAAAAGCTTTGCTCCCACCGCATACTTCATCGATGTCTGGTCCTCCATGGGACCGTGGGATTTCTGGACCAGTGAGGGCAACTTCGTCACACGCTCGGTCACCCGCCAGGTTTGGGGCGAAACCTTCGCCTTCATCCGCGACCTCCTTGGCGGTGCGCCGCAGATCTCCGAAGCCGGCCACGACCAGTTGATCGGCTGGCTCGATGGCGCGCAGGCCAACCATCTCCGGGTCGAAGCGCCGCCGGCCGGGGGCTTTGTATGGTCCATCCGAGCGGCCGATGCCGAGCGCATTCCCTGGGAGGATGCCGCCTACCACGATCGATTTATCCTGCATGGCGCCGGCTATCCGGACCGCTACGCCGCCTGCCTCGACAGCCGCACGCACGGCATCTACAGCGACGATTACATCGCGACCGAGGTGCTCACCGGACATCCCGCCATGGTCGCCGACGCCTTCGATCCGGATGTTGTGCGGAAATACTGGCTCCTGCACGATCTCATGCGCAGCCTCGCGTTGCGCCGCATCGAAGGCGTTACGTTTGCCGGCGGCGATCTGCATCGCCAGCAGGTGCGGTGGAATGAGGGTCAGGTCTGGGTCAATCGCCGCGCCGGCGATTGGACCGTTGAAGGCCACGTCCTGCCCCAATACGGCTACTATGCGCGGATCGCCTCGGCGGAGGGAACGGTGGAAAGCGCCATCGAGCGGCGCGCGGGAGCCGTGGTGGAGTGGTCCCAATCGCCATCCGCCTATTACCAGCGCATCCGCCCGAACGCTGGATTCCGCCTGCTCCGCGAAGGCGCCGCCGTACGCCTGATCCCCCTGCCGGATAGCGGCCGGTTCACCGCTCACCTGCCCTGGAGCCGCCTCCCCTGGCGCCCGGCAGCCCCCAAAGAAGTTGAGACGCTCGACGCGTCGGGCCAAGTACTGCGCCGGGCGCCGCTGCCTCCGGGAGGCGATGTAGCGGTCGAAGTGACCCCCGACGCCTTCGCCTGGCGGATCCGGTAACAGGTCAGCGGAACGGGTTGCGGGAAGTCACGGTTCCATAGCGATGAACTCAGCGCTCATGCAGTTCATCCCGGGTCCATTGAATGGTCCCGCCAGTGCCCCGATCCGGCGCGTTCCGAATTCTGCTGAGGAAGCGTGCTTTCGCTTTCGCTGAGTTCCGGTCCTGGTCCATCAGGTTTTGAATTGCCTGGCGCATCAGGCTCGTCATAGTTTGATTGTGGGACGCCGCATACACCTTGAATCTGCGAAGAAGAGATTCGGGAAGACTCAAAGTGACATTCCGATGGGGCTTCACATTTTTCAGCGTATTACGCGAATATGTGAGATCTGGCTGGTCTCCGCCCCCATCAAACCCGATCCACGATCTGCTCCGTCTTGCGATCCCAAAACATCTTCCTGCCCTCCCGATAGCTGCGGGTCGCCATAACAACAGCGACCGAGTGGGCAAACCCGGTCTCGATGCTCCCGTTGGGGGTCTTGCGGCTGCGGATGCAGGCGAGCCAGTTGTCGGTATGGGCCTTCAGATTGTCATCCTGGTGCAGCGGCACCACATCCGTCTGCCCCGGTAGGGTCACGGGCTCCGGTTTTCCCTTGCCCAAGCGCAGATCGAAGACGACGTTCGTGCGCCACGCGCTGCGCGACTCCGGCAAAAACCACCACTGGGGACTGCCTTCCCCTCCGGGAGAATACAGCGTCCCTCGCTCGCCGCGGATGATGGTGTGATCGCCGTAACCGTTGCCAAATGTGGTGCTGTAGGTGTAAAGCACCTGCTTCTCCGCGAACGTGGAAACGCATTGGAACGTATCCGGATTTTCGCGAACATCGTGCCAGGCGAAGATGCCGCCATTGGCGACGGTATCGTCTGGAATAAACGTATCCAGGTAGAAGTGCGCCAGCCCCGAGCCATGGCTGTACCACTGGTCCGTGATGCCGCCGGAGAAATCCTTGAAGATGCGAAATTCGAAGTACATGCGTGGATTGAACGGCCGGTCGGCGCGGCCCATCAGCCAGCGCTTCCAGTCCGTATCCTGTTCGCGGATCTCCAGGACGTTCGGATCCTGCGGAGTGTGCCAGCGCGGCCCGTTGAAATTCCAGCTCTGGCTGATAGAGACGATCTTTCCGAGCTTGCCGGAAAGCACCATTTCGCGCACCTTCTGCTGGTAAGGGCAGCTCAGCCATTGCGAGCCCATCTGTACCACCCGCTTGGACGCAAGGACCGCCTCGCGCGCGAGTTTGGCATCCTCCAGCGTGTTGGCCATGGGCTTTTCGCAGTAGCAGTCCTTGCCTGCCTTGACCACCTCAGCCAGCAGCCGCGCGTGTTGGAAATCGCCCGTGCCGATCATGACCGCATCGAGATCCTGATCGGCCAGAAGCTCCTCGGAATATTTATAAGTCTTGGGACGCTTTCCGAAAAGCTGCTGCGCATGGTCCGCGGAGCGCTCGCGATTCACCGACCAGAGATCGCACACGCTGCGGAGGTCGAAATTCGGGTCGGTTTGCGCCGACTTCTTCAGCATCAGCCGATGGCCGCCCGCGCGATGGCCCACGCCGATCTGGCCGATCTGAATGCGGTCATTGGCGCCCACAATACGGGCGTAGGAACGGGCCGCCATCGGTGCAATCGAGCCGGCGGTCAGAAATCTTCTGCGCGAAACGGAATCCATGGAGAGCCTCCCGCGAGTGAATCGCTTGCGGCTATTTTACTCCGCCCGAGGCGCCCTGGGCTGAGCCGCGAGCCGCCTCACGGCTGCTTCAGGTGCCGATCAAAGAACTCGATCATCCGCTGTTCGGCGCGCTCTGCATCGGCACCCTTGAAACCATGGTCGGCGCCGGGGATGGTTTCGAGTTCCGCTTCCACTCCGGAGGCCAGCAGGCGGTCGATGATCCAGACCGACTGCTCGTAATTGACGTAGCGATCCTTGGTGCCCTGTATCGCAAGCGTCGGCGCGGCCTCGGGCGTAACCCAATAGAGCGGGCTGGCCTGGATGTGGCGCAGGCGGGCATGCTGGACGTCGCCTCCCAGAAACAGCGGCAGGACCTCGGCGGCATCCACACTGCGGCCATAGGATTTGGTAAGGTCCGACGGTCCGAAATAGCTCACCACACAGGAGACCCGGCTGGATTGGCTGCGATTGGGTCCATCGCCCTCAAACTGTGCGACCCCTCCGGTAACGCCGAGGAAGAGCGCCAGATGGCCCCCGGCCGACCCGCCCATGGTGCCGATGCGGCTCGGATCGATACCGAGGCGCTCCGCATTGGCGCGCAAATAACGGACCGCGGCTTTCACATCGTTGACCGCGGCAGGAAACTGTGCTCCAGGAGCCAGCCGGTAGTCCGTCGTGGCCGCGACGTAGCCGTGCTGCGCCAGGCGCACGCACTGCGCCACGTATCCTTTGCGCGATCCGGCGCGGAAGCCGCCGCCATGGATGCAGAGGATGGCAGGAAGGCCTCGCCCATCGCGCGGGCGTACGATATCCATCACCTGCTGAGGGTCAGCCTGCGCATATGCCACGCCCGCCTCATAAGTGAGATTGTCCGGAATCGCAGGCGCGGTGGGCTGCTGAGCCAGCAGGCTGCCTGCGAACGGAGCCAGAGCGAACAGAAGAAGATTCCTCGTCATGCGGTTTCGATGATATCGTAATTTCACCGCACCGCCTCGAACCGCGCGCGCAAGATACCACGCCTTGTGAGGCCGGCTTCAGCCGGCGCCGGACTTCAGTCCGGCAAACCCAGCGCCGGTTAAAACCGGCGCGCGGGCTGAAGCCCACCCCACTTTGCGACACCAACGCGCTAGGTCGGTTTGACCTTCTTCAGCGTCTTTTCGATCTTCCCTGTCAGATCCTTGACTTCCTTTGACGGGGGAACCAGCTTCAGCGCCGCCAGCGCTTCATTGGAAAGAAGCTGCATCCGCACAGGCTGGTCCAGCTTGTTGGCCGCAAACAATTG
>CAZMRK010000056.1:0-7338 GCA_964568355.1 uncultured Solibacteraceae bacterium
GCCTATAATGCCGGCGAAGGCGCTGTATTCCGCTACGGGGGAGTGCCGCCTTACCCGGAAACCCGAAGTTATCTCTCGCTGGTGCAGAAGCGCTTGCAGGTTGGTAAGAAAGCGGAAGAAACGAAGAAGGCAGAGCCAGCACCGGTGGAGCAGTCCGGCTACAACCCCATCCGGTCGTTTGTGGGCGAGGACGGCAAAGAATACTACGTGTCTCAGTAGAGGCATATGACGGTCAAGATCATTCCGGCAGTAGCGCTACTGGCGGCGGCCCCCTTGCTGGGGCAATCCCGGCGGTCAGAACCAGGGCTGGAAGTGACGGCAGTCCGCTTGTGGTCCCTGAGCGGCATTGCACGTGTGGCGATCCAGGTAAGCGGTGAATTCGATTATCACGCCGAGCGTGCGCACGATCCCGAACGCGTCTTCTTCGATATTTTCCGGGCACGTCCGAATTTCAACGGACGGCGGCTCTATACCAAGGAAACGGAAGATCCGATTGTAAAGCGAATCCGGGTGGCGGAAACGCTTCCCGGAGTTACGCGGGTGGTTCTGGACCTGGGTTCACAGGTGGAATTCAGTGCGTCGCAACTGGCGAATCCGGAACGCCTGATGGTCGAGGTGCGCCTGGCGACGGACCCAGCCCTGCCTGCGCTGCCTTCGGTCACGGAGAATCGGACTCCAGCGACACGCCCGGTATTACTGCCGCTGGCCGCAGCCGCTCCGAGGCCGGAGGCGGCCAAGGTGGAGCTGCCGGCACCTCCGGTATCGGTGGCCGCGGCTCCTCCGGCGAGCACCGCGGCACTGCCTGCGATGGTCCCCGGTGGTGGCCCTCCAACCAAGGCCGAGCCTCCTAAGATCGAGCACGCCAAGACTGAATTATTCAGGAAGTTGGAGCCGGTCAAGAGGATCGAGACGGCGAAGGCCGATACCAAGTCGGCGCTGGCCGAGGACAGTGGGAGCGAGACCGCGAAACCGCTGGAGCCGGCGACTACAGCAACGCGGCGGTCGGAGGTGGGCAAAGCCGCGCGTCCGACCAGCGAGGGCGGCAGTTCCCTGACCCGGGCGTTAGGACTAAAGCTCAACCGGGTGGTGATCGACCCCGGGCATGGCGGCCATGACCAGGGGACCCAGGGGCCGCGCGGCCTGCTGGAGAAAGACCTGGTACTCGATGTAGCCAAGCGTGTCGGCAAACTGGTGGAGGAGCGGATGGGCGCGGAAGTGATCTATACACGCACCGACGACACGTTCATTCCACTCCAGGACCGCACTGCCCTGGCCAATGAGAAGAAGGCGGACCTGTTCCTTTCGATCCATGCGAACTCCTCGCGGTATGCGCGCATCGCCGGGGTGGAGACATACTACTTGAATTTCACCGATTCCCAGGATGCAATGGAAGTGGCGGCGCGCGAGAATGCCACGTCCGACAAATCGATCTTCGAGTTAAAGGATCTAATCCAGAAGATCACGCTGCATGAAAAAGTAGAGGAGTCCAAGGAGTTTGCCAGCCACGTGCAGACCTCGCTGCAAGCTTTTGAGAGCCGGTCCTTCCCGCAGAGTAAGAACCGCGGCGTGAAGCGGGCTCCTTTTATCGTGCTGATCGGAGCGCAGATGCCTTCGGTCCTCACGGAGATCGGTTTTCTGACCAATCCAAGGGAAGAGGCGCTGCTGAAAAAGGCGGACTACCGGCAGAAACTGGCGAATGCCATCTTCCGCGGAATCTCTCGCTACGCACAAAATTTGAGCCATTTCCAGATGGCCAAGGCCGGGGAAGACTGACCCGAATGGCCGGTTCGCACGTCGTGGTCCTGCGCCACGTTCCGTTTGAAGGATTGGGGCGGATCGCCGATGTTTTGCGGGCGCGCTCGATTTCTTTCCGTTACACCGAGGCATACGACAACGATGTAGTGCTGCCGCCGATCACCGACGCGGCGGGGTTAATCATCATGGGCGGCCCGATGTCGGTGAACGACGACGTACCGTCGATCCGGCAGGAGGCAGGTTATGTGGCGGGTGCGATCGCACTGGGCAAGCCGGTGCTAGGCATCTGCCTCGGGGCGCAATTTATTGCCAAGTCGCTGGGCGCACGGGTGTACCGGAATGCGGTGAAGGAGATCGGGTGGGCCCCGATTTACTGGACCGAGGCTGCGCGCCGGGACCGGTTGTTTAGCGGGCTCGAGCGGCCGGAGACCGTGCTGCACTGGCACGGTGAGACCTTCGACCTTCCTAAAGGGGCGGAACTGCTGGCCTGGTCGGACAACTGCCGGCATCAGGCGTTTCGCGTGGAAGATCGTGTCTATGGCCTCCAGTTCCACCTGGAGGCGACGCCGGAGATGGTCGCCGACTGGTCTGAGCAGGACGCCAACTGTGCCGATGTGCGCGAGTTGACGACGCCGATCGATCCACAGCACAACGCCGCGCGGCTGGCAGACCTTTCGACCATGGTCTTCGGCCGGTGGTGCGACCTGCTGTAACAAGCTGCTCACTTTTTTCCCGGAACAATCTCGCAGAGATTCACGTCTGTGTAAACGATCAATGTGATCCAGACGCGAAAGCTTTCCATCAGCGCCTCCTTCTGGGAGGCGGCTCGCATTGCGCTCGACTCGCTGGCCAAAAGCAAGCTGCGCAGCTTGTTGACGCTGCTGGGAATCATTCTGGCCACTACCACGCTGATTGCCGTTACCGCGCTGATCCACGGCATGAACCTGTACATCGCGGAGAAGGTGTCGAACATGGGCGCCGATGGCTTCCGGATTGTGCGCATGGCGTGGTTTGGGCCGTGGGATCCGAAGAAATTCTATGAGATGCAAAAGCGGAATCCCCAGATCAAACGCGAAGAGTACGAGTTCGTAAGAGACAGTGCCCGGCTGTTGAAAGACGTCGGGATGATGGTTTCCACGCAGGCTCGCGTATCTTACAAGGGCGATTCTGTGATGGGTGTGGACATCGAGGGAGTCACGGAAAACATTCCGGTTATCAACAACGTGCAAGTGGAGCTGGGCCGCAGCATCACAGGGGAGGAGGCGCGGCGTCACGCTCCGGTGGTATTCGTGGGGCACGACTTGTACACGCGCTTCTTCCCGGGCGTGGACCCAGTGGGGAAGACCATCGAGATTCAGGGAAGTCCATACGAGGTGGTCGGAGTGGCGAAGGCCCTGGGGAGTGTATTCGGAAACTCTCAGGATAACTTCGTGATGATTCCGATCGAGAGCTACTTCAAAACTTACGGTGCGCGAACCGGGATCCGGCTGGTGGCCAAAGCGATCGATCAGGAGCACCTGATGGCCGCGCAGGATGAAACGAGGATGCTATTGCGCGCGTTCCGGCATCTGCGGCCGGGCCAGGACGACAACTTCTCGATTTTTGCATCCGAGTCGTTCGTTGCCGTTTGGGAGAGGCTCACCTCGACCATCGCCGGGATGGCGGTCGGCATCGTTTCGGTCTTCATGGTGGTGGGGGGCATCGTGATCATGAACATCATGCTGGCGGTGGTGACCGAGCGTACGCACGAGATCGGCATTCGCAAATCGATCGGAGCCAGGCGGCGCGACATTCTGAACCAATTTCTGGTGGAATCTTCTGTTCTGGCCGCCACCGGAGGTTTCATCGGTGTTGCCCTGGCATGGGTGATCGCTCTGCTGGTTCGACGGCTGACTCCGATGCCGATGGTGCTGCCCTGGTCCTCGATATTTGTGGGCGTGGGACTGTCGGCGGTCGTGGGGTTGTTCTTTGGCATTTATCCGGCGCGGCAGGCGGCGAAGCTGGATCCGATTGAGGCACTGCGGGCGGATAAGTGATCCGATGACCTGGCTGGCATTCACCAACGGACTTTCTCTCGCCCTGCAGACGATCCGATCACACAAGCTGCGCGCGGTGCTGACAGTGCTGGGCGTGATTATCGGGACCGGCACGATCATCGGGGTGAGCGCGATCCTCACCGGATTTGATGCTTCGATTACGGCAATCCTGCGCAGCTTCGGGCCGAACTCGATCATCGTTTTCAAATTTCCGGTGGGGTTTCGGGTGAATGGACTTAGCCCGGAGGAGCGCACGCGTAAGAATCTTACCTATGAGAACGCCATGCACATACGGGAGCGATGCCCCGCGGTGGCGGATGTCTCTGCGATGCTGTTTGCCAACAAAGGCTTCATCAATGCGCACTATCGCGGCAACGACATGTACGATGTCGATTTGTTCGGGGTGGAAGAAGCTTATGCCCGGGGGGGACAGGTGGACATGCATCTGGGCCGCTTCTTTTCGGATGAGGAAAGCCGGCGGCGCATGCCGGTAGTGGTGCTCGGAGCCGATATTGAGAAGGGGTTGTTCGCTAACCTCGATCCAATCGGAAAAATGATCAATGTCGACGGGCACCAGTTCCAGGTGATCGGCACGATGAAACGGCCGGCGGCATCCTTTTTCGGCGATCAGGACAATCGCGTGCTGCTCCCCTACTGGAGCATGCAGAAGATGTACCCGAATGCGAGGGAGAACGCGATCGTCGTAACGGCCTTTGACGGGAAACTGCCGGAGGCGATGGACCAGGTGAGGACGGTTCTGCGCATCGACCGCCATGTGCCCTATCACAAGCCAGACAACTTTGCGCTTTCGACCGCGGAGCAGATGGTGGCCGACTTCCGGCAAATTACCGCGATGACTTTCCTGGTGATGGCCGTGTTGAGTTCGATCGGCCTACTGGTCGGGGGCATTGGCGTGATGAATATCATGCTCGTGTCGGTGACGGAACGGACCCACGAGATCGGCGTCCGGAAGGCGATTGGCGCGCGCCGGAGCGACATACTGATCCAGTTTCTGCTGGAGGCTTCCGTTTTGACCGGCCTGGGCGGCATTGCCGGAATTGTTTTCGGCTGGCTCATTTCGGTGATCAGCAAGATGATCTTTAAGTCCCTTCCCGCCGCAGTCCCGATGTGGGCGGCAGTGCTGGGCGTTGTCGTATCCGTTGGGATTGGTCTGTTTTTTGGCATCTGGCCGGCCAACAAGGCGGCTCGTCTCGACCCGGTGGACGCACTGCGCTACGAGTAGCTTCGATCTCGCGGGAGCTCCGTCGATTGCTAGGTCCAGCTTGTGCTTGGCATATCGCAAACGTTTTTCGGTGTCAGTGTTCCTGGATAGCATTACAGTCCCTTGACACTACGAAAAATGTGCATGTATTCTAACAAAATGCAGCAAGCGTTTGCAGCTTTCAGGGTCGCGCTTCTTGTTTTGGGCCTGGCTTCGGCAGTTTTCGGCCAGGTCGGCTCCGCTAGCCTGAGCGGCGCTGTCACGGATCCAACCGGCGCTGGCATTCCCAACGCCACCGTTACGGTCCGCAGCACCAGCCAGTCTTTCACCCGCACCACCACATCGGGTCCAGGCGGGGAATACGTCATTCCCACTCTTGCGCCGGGATCTTACGAGTTAACCGTCACTGCGGCCGGATTCACCGAACAACGAACGCAGCCGTTCGAGTTGTCTTCCGGCCAGGCCGGCTCGCTGAACGTCACTCTGCAGTTGGCCGGGCAGGTCAGCCAGGTCACCGTTCAGGACACGGTTCCGGTTCTCCAGACCACCTCCGCCAGCCTGGGTACGGTCGTCGGCTCCCACCAGATGAATGAACTGCCGCTGCTGGGTCGCAGCTTTCTGAACGCCATCAGTCTGGTGCCCGGTACGGTGCCCGTTGCGCCGGCCGGATCCACGACGAATCACAGTCCGGTCGGGCAGTCGATTATGCCATCGGTCTTTGGCCAGCGCCAGAAGGACAACAATTTTCTGATGGACGGCGTCGAGAACCGCGATCCCAACCTGCTGGGCGTGGCGCTATATCCACCTCCGGAAGCGATCGCCGAGATGAAAGTGGATTCCGGCGTGGGCTCTTCCGCGTATGGACATGCCTCCGGAGCGACCGTCGATGTTGTGACGAAGTCCGGTACCAATTCCTGGCATGGAGACGCCTGGGAATACCTGCGCAATAACGTACTGGAGGCCCGCAGCTTTTTCGTGCCCTCCGTGGGCGCGTACCGCTGGAACCAGTTCGGCGGGGCGTTGGGCGGACCGCTGACGATCCCACACCTGGTGAAAAAGGACCAGGCCTGGTACGTATTCGGATACTACGAAGGGGTTCGCATCCGGCAGGCCGCGAACTTCACGGCTCTGGTTCCGACCCCGGCCAACCTGGCCGGCGATCTTTCCGACGTCTCTGCCGCCATCTATGATCCGTTTTCCACCGCGGCGGGGCCGAACAACACCTTTGTGCGGCAGCCTTTCCCCGGAAATCGCATTCCCGAATCCCGTCTGAATGCCTCGGCCCTTACGCTCGCTCGCGGAATCTTTCCCGAGCCGAATCTCCCGGCTGGACTTATCCCTGGTGTGAATTACCTCAATGCAGCCGGCAATCGCACCAACGGCAATCAATGGAGCGCCCGCGTGGATCATCAGTTCGGCCAGCGCGATGCCTTCTTCGCCCGTTACTCGGGTGCGGACAATCCCTCTCAGGGCGTCTCCTTCCCGAACCTGTCGGGCAAGACCAGCGACCGTCTGGGGAATGTGGTGATCAGCGACACCCACACCATTTCGCCAACCTTTATCGTCACCGCCCGCTATGGTCTCATCACGGTGGACTACCGGACCGGCACCGTGGCTCCGCAAGGCATCGCCGACGAGACCGGCCTCTCCGCCGTTTTTCCGAAATTCCAAGGCACGGATTTCCTGCCCCAGGTGGCGATCCCGGGCTACAGCGGTGTGAACTTCAATGCCGCTCAGATCGGGCCGCTGCGCCAGCACTCCTGGATCGGCGATGCGCAGAAAATCGCCGGTAAGCACACCATCGAATTCGGTGGCAGCATTGTCCGGTCGAGCATGGTTTTGGAAGATACCACCAGCACCGCCGTGCAGTTTGCGACTACGCAGACTTCCAACTTCACCTCCAACACCGGCAACTCGCTGGCGAGCTTTTTGCTGGGCACGCCGGATTCCGCCCGCCGGCAGATCGGGGGCTCCCTCGGCGATTTGACGTCCACCGCTTTCGGATTGTACGTGCAGGACACCTGGCGCAATCGTGCGTGGACCATCAATCTGGGGCTTCGCTATGACTTCAATGCCACCCCGGTAAACAAGTACGGGCTGGGTACCTTTGACTACAGCTCCGGCAACTATCTGTGGGATCTGCCCAATCCCATCACCCAGCAGGCGGCCAATGTTCGTCGCGGCGGCATTGAATCCGACGCCAACAACTTTGCCCCACGGCTGGGTATCGCCTATCAGATCACGCCCCGTACCGTGGCCCGCTCCTCCTTCGGGCTGTTCTATAACAGCTTCGGTTCGAATTTCATCCAGGCTTCGCAGAGCGCG
>CAZMRK010000057.1:0-4546 GCA_964568355.1 uncultured Solibacteraceae bacterium
GTGATTCAACTTCTCTGCGAACTGGCGCATGCGCGCCATCGCGCGGTAGTGGTGGTGACGCACGACAGCCGGATTATGGAACATGCCGACCGGGTGGTGCACATCGAAGACGGGCGGATTGCCGAGGCGGCAGTCGCTACATTGCACGGCGAGACAAGGATATGAAACGCAGACTGATGTTCTCGATGCTGTTAATTGCCGCGTCGGCGATGTTGACGTACGCGGTTTTTTCCGGCGGGAAGGCCGAATCGAAAACCGCGGCAACGGTGAAGCCGCGGCCGGAGCTTCTGGCGGCGCGCGGGCGGGTAGAGCCGATTTCCGAGGAAATCCATATCGGCTCGGAGCTCAACGGCAAGCTGCGCTCGGTGCTGGTGAAGGAAGGCGAGAAGGTGCGCGCGGGGCAGGTGATCGCGGTGATCGAAGACAGCGAATATCGGGCCCAGGTGATTTCGGCCGAGGCACGCCTGGAAGAAAAGCAGGCGATTCTGCGGCGGGTCATTCATGGAGCGCGCGATCAGGAACGCCAGGAGGCGCTGGCCGGGGTGCGGGAGACAGAAGCGGTGATGCAGAACGCACGCAGCGAGGCGGACCGGCGCAAGGGGCTGCTTGAAAAGGGCGCGATTTCACGCGAGGAGGCCGATCGGGCCGAGCAGGCGTACCACGTAGCGCGTGCGCGTTACGAAGCGGCGCAAGAACGCTACAAGCTGGTGGACGATGCGGCTCGGGAGGAGGATCGGGCGCGAGCCGAGGCCGATGTACATCTGGCCCAGGGACAGCTCGAAGAGAGCCGGGCGCGGCTGGCGAAGACGATCATCCGGTCGCCGATCAACGGCGTGGTGCTGCGGAAGTATCGCAACAGCGGCGAAGCGGTTACGGAGGCTCCCGCGACTCACATCGTCACTTTGGGCGATGTCTCGCGGCTGCGGGTGCGGGCGGAAGTGGATGAAAGCGATATCGCGGCGATTGCGGTAGGGCAGAAGGCATACGTCACCGCGGATGCCTATGGGGCGAAGCGTTTTGCGGGCAGCCTGGTACGAATCGGATCGGCGCTGGGGAAGAAGCAGGTGGTCTCGGATGAACCGGCGGACCTGGTGGATCGCAAGGTGCTGGAGGCGTTCGTCGATCTCGATCGGGGCGCTCCTCTGCGGCCGGGTCTGCGGGTGGATGTTTTTATCGAGCTGGGGGACAGGCCGCATGGCACGCAGTGAGAGAATTTTTCGAGCCTGGGCGCTGGCGAGCCTGGCACTGGTGCTGGCCGGAAGGCTGCCGGCGCAAGTCAGCCGGGCGGCCTATGAACCGAGTGGCGGCACTTTGCGGCTGAGTCTGCGGGATGCGCTGGATCTGGCCATGAAGCAGAATCCGCACGTCCAGATGGCCAATCTGCAGGTGCTGCGGGCGCAAGCCGCCGCGGATGTCGCACGATCGGCGCTGCTGCCTCAGTTGAGCCTGGATATCAACAGCGGATACCAGACGTTGAACCTGCGGGCGCTGGGCTTTGCGCTGCCGGGCGTACCCGATCGCGTCGGGCCATTCCAGCAGTTCGATGTCCGTCCGGTATTCACCCAGACGCTCTACTCGCAGAGCCAGCGGAAGGAACTGGCGGCTTCGCGCGAGCGGGCCTCGGAGAGCCGCTGGAACGCGGTATCGGTGCGGGAGGCGATGCTGCTTTCGGTGGCGCAATTGTACCTGGAGGCGCTCGACCAGAATGCGCGCATCGATGCGGCGGGCGCGCGGATCCGCTCAGCGCGCGCTTTGCTCAAGCAGACGCGGCAGTTCGTGGAGGCCGGGACAGCCAGCCGCCTGGACGAGAGTCGCGCCGAGATGCAGGTGGCAAACGAGACCCGGACGATGACCGAGTTGCAGGGTCTGTTCGAGATCCGCAAGCTGATGCTGGCGAATCTGCTGGGCATTCCGGCCTCAACCAGGCTGGATCTGACCGAGACCTTTATTCCGCCGCAGCAGGGAACGGTGCTGGTGGATGCCGCGATTACAAAGGCACTCCAGAACCGGCCGGAGATGAAGGCGGTCCAGGCGCGGCTGCGGGCGGCTTCCGCCGACCGGCAAAAGGCCGCCGCCGAACGCTATCCGACCGCGGCGTTCAGCATGGATTTCGGGCGGATGGGCAACAGCATGTGGAACAACGTCTCGACCTATGCACTGCGGGGCAGCGTGCGGCTGCCGATTTTGCAGGGCGGGCGGATTGAGGCGCAGGTGCGCTCGGCGGAGGCCGAGATCCGCGAGGTGGAAGAAGAGGTGCGCAAGACCCGTTTGCAGATCGAGATGGAGGTGCAGACGGCGGCGGTCAAATTGAATACGGCGGAGCAGGCTTACCGGTCGGCAGCCACGGCCGCTACGCTTTCGAGGAAGGTGCTGAGTCTGGCGGCCGCGCGGTTTGAAGGCGGGCTTTCCAGCAACATCGAGGTGGTCAACGCACAGGAAGCGGTGGCCTCGGCCGAATCGGTAGCAATCCGCTGCATTTTTGACTACTACATGGCCCGCGCCGAGCTGGCGCGAGTCGAAGGCAATGTCCAGGACCTGTTTGAGTAACGGAGGAGACCTTTATGAGCATCGAGCATCATCCGATTTCCGTTCCCGTCATCGAACCGAGGATGGCGAACCCGGGCGGCACAGCCGGTACCGCGCTGGTGACCGGGGCGTCGAGTGGAATTGGCGCGGAGATTGCGGAGTTGCTGGGCGCCGATGGATATAACCTCTGCCTGGTGGGGCGCGATCCGCAACGGCTGAGCGAAGTTGCCGACCGGCTGGCGCAGGCCTACGGTGTGCGCTGCTCCACGATTCCGGTGGATCTGGCGGATCCGGACGCGGCGCGATATCTCTACGAGGCTTGTCCTGTGGTCGATGTGCTGGTCAACAATGCGGCATTCGGAGTCTATGGAACGTTTGCATCCACCGATATCCGGAGTGAGCTGGAGATGATCCAGGTGAATATCACCAGCCTGACGCTGCTGGCAAAGCTCTATCTGCCGGGGATGATCGAGCGGCGGCGCGGCCGGATTTTGAATGTAGCCTCGATGGCGGGCCTGCTGCCCGGGCCGTATATGGCCGTTTATTACGCGACCAAGGCCTATGTATTGTCGTTTTCCGAGGCGCTTTCGGCCGAAGTGGAAGGCACCGGCGTCACAGTGACGACCTATTGCCCTGGCGCCACGCGGACCCGTTTTGAAACCACCGCCGGAGCGGAGCGGTCCGGCTTGTACCGCGGCCGCGTGATGCACCCCAAGGAGGTCGCGCGCATCGGTTATCGCAGCCTCATGCGGGGCAGGCGAACAGTCTTCGCCGGATGGCAGAACAGCTTCATGGCTGCTTCTTCGCGGATGACGCCGCGCGGGATATTACTTCGCCTGTCGAAAAGCTGGAACAAGCCGTTAGCGTCGCGAGGCTGAAGCCCCGCGGCAGACTGAAAGCCTGCCCCACAAACGAAGTTGCAACTCAGGACTTAGCTCCAATCGCATAGCGATTCGACATAGGCCGCCGATCCGTCGCGCAGCCAGCCGTCGAGTTGCGCCGGTTCCTTGAGCTGCTGGCCACGCGCACGCGGCACTACGACAAAGCGGCATTTCAGCTCCGGCAGGGCGGTCATATCGCCCCACAGCTTTTCGAACTGCGCCACGGGGAAGACATCCTCCTGGCCCTTGCCCCAGCGCTTCTTCACGTCTTTCAGAGTGATGTAGGTGGGCATCCGCGCGGCCATGGTCCGCACGGCTTCGTCCACTTTGGCGGGATGCGCCAGGTCCGAACGGGTGAGTCCGAAGGCGGCCAGCAGCGGGTCGATGGCGATCCAGTAGGTGGCGCTGTTGTAGTAGGAAAGCCGCGATTCCACCTCGTCGTTGGGCAGAGCGAGCCCTTCGACCAGGCGGAGGCGCCCGTCGATGCGCGCCAGCCCGCCGCCGCGGTCCTCGATATGCCGGCCGATGACTTCCGTGGTCAGCGCGGCGCCTTGTTCGATGTGGTAGCCGAGCAGGGCCGGGTCCACATTGGCTCCCGTGGTATCGATATTGTGCACCAGCAGGTAACGGAGCTGCGGCCGCTCCTCGAGCAGGGCGGACAGCGTGCCGTTGCGCAGCAGGTTGGGCACCTCGTACCAGTGGCCCACGGGGTGCAGGCATTGCAGCGGCAGGTTATCGGTATAGTTGCTGCCTTCTCCCATCTGACGGGCCCAGGCGATCAGCGTGGCGTGCAGGCTCTCACGCACCTTTTGCGCCTGTTCGTCAAGCAACTGTTGCGGCATCTCCTCCCAAGCGAAACGCAGGTCGCGCTCCGTGGGTACCATACGCAGACCGATGGCCCGGCCGGGTGAGAGCAGCAGCGGTCCGGGGTAGCCGTAGTTCTGTTCGGCCTCCAGATGTGCCGCAATGGCGGCGTGGGTCAGATAACTGGTGGTGAGCAGGTGGGGCACCATGCGCCCGCAAGCCCGGCCTACCTGCCTTCCCTTGGCGAGATGTACTTAGACGTAACTGCGATGCCGGCCTCCGAGCTTGCAGATCGGGTTGAGCGCTTTCACCACACCGGCCCCCTTGGTCCAGCG
>CAZMRK010000058.1:0-3296 GCA_964568355.1 uncultured Solibacteraceae bacterium
GCCACGTCGTAGCTTTCGTCCGGATCGGTCGCCAGGTTGTAAAGCTCCGGCCGCGGCAATAGATAATTGTGGCGGCCTCCCGGCGGAGCCGGCCCGTAGGCGCCGCTATTGTGCCGCGCAACGTGCAGCTTCCAGCTCCCCCAGCGGGCGCATTGCAGATCCCAGTTGTCGAAATAGAGCAGCGCCTCGCGCTCGATGGATGCCTTCTCTCCGCTCAGGACCGGCCACAGATCGATCCCGTCCAGCGGCTTGGCCGGAAGCTTGGCCCCCGTCAACCGCGCCACCGTGGGGAATACATCCATCAGCGATCCCAGCGCATCGGAAACCCGCCCTTTGGGGATCTTGCCCGGCCACCGCGCCAGAAACGGCTCGCGGATGCCGCCTTCGTAGGTCGTGCCCTTGCGGCCGCGCAGTTTCCCCGGGCTTCCCTGGAACCACGGCCCGTTGTCGCTCGAAAACATCACCAGCGTGTTGCGCTCCTGCCCGTTCTGCTGCAGCGCGCGCAACACTTCACCTACGCTCCAGTCCACCTCCTCCACCACGTCCCCGTAAAGCCCCTCCGCCGATTTCCCCCGAAATCGCTCGGAGGCGGCCAGCGGAATATGCGGGAACGTGTGCGGCATGTAGAGGAAAAAAGGCGAGCTCCTGGATTCCTGCAAGAACTTCACCGCTTCCCCCGTGTACCGCTGCGTCAGCGTTTCCAGCGTCGCCGTCTGCTCCACCACCTCCGTATTGCGCAGCAGCGGGCGCGGCGACATGTCGTTGCTGTAGGGGATGCCCAGATACGAATCGAAACCCCGGCTCGTCGGCAGATACTGCGGCGTGTGCCCCAGGTGCCACTTGCCGATGCACGCCGTGCGGTAACCCCGCGCCTTCAGGACATTGGCCAGCGTGGTCTCGTCGAGGCTCAGACCCGCCGTATCCCGCGGGAACAGAACCCGCGGAACCCCCACCCGCGTGGGATAGCGGCCCGTCAGCAGCGCCGCGCGCGAGGGCGAGCACACCGGATCCGCGGAACAGAAGTTGGTGAAGCGCATCCCTTCCGAGGCCATCCGGTCCAGGTTCGGCGTCCGGATCTTCGATCCGTAGCAGCCCAGGTCGCCATATCCCAGGTCATCGCAGAAAATGAAGACAATGTTGGGTGGAGGCGATGGCGCGGCAGCAAGCGGCATGGCAGCCGCGGCGCCCAGAGAGCTCAGAAAGGTGCGTCGATTCATGGACCAGCCTCAGATCAGCAGTCTATCAGGATCGGGAGCGAACTTATAGAGAATTGGACGTTTAATTTGCATATTACTTCTATAGACATTGGTATGATTGTAGATGATCGTGATCTTTTTGGCAATCCGCCATGCAGATAAACCGACGCGATTTTCTCATATCCGCCGCGGCCGCTCCTCTGGCCTTTGCAGCCGGGCCGCGCCGCCCCAACGTGCTGCTCATTCTGCCCGACCAATTACGCGCCCAGGCTCTCGGCGCGCTCGGCAACCGCGACGTCCGCACGCCGCACATCGATCGCCTGGCAGCCGATAGCCTGGTCTTCCGCAACACGCTGGCCAATACGCCGGTCTGCTGCCCCGCCCGCGCCAATATCCTCACCGGCCGGTATGCCCATCGCAACGGCATGGTGGCCAATGACCTGCGCCTGCGCGAAGGCCAGCCCACGATTTCTCAAATTCTGCGCGACGCCGGCTATCGCACCGGCTTCATCGGCAAGTGGCACCTGGACGGCGGCCCGCGCCTGCCCGGCTTCGTGCCGCCCGGTCCGCGCCGCCACGGCTTCGAGTTCTGGGCCGCCAACGAGTGCAGCCATTCGCACTTCCGTACACAGTATTTCCGCGACCAGCCGCAGCCCATCCCCATCAACCGCTTCGAGCCGGAGGCCTGGGTGGATCTCGCCGTCGAATTCCTCCAGGGCGCCCGCCAGGACCAGCGGCCCTTCTTTCTGGCGCTCGAAATGGGTCCGCCGCACGATCCCTACCAGGCGCCGCCCGAATACGCGAAGCTCTACGATCCGGCCCGGCTCACCATGCGACCCAACTGGAAAGCCGCACCGGGTGTGCCCGGGCCGCGCGAGATCGCCCAGTATTACGGCATGGTCTCGGCCACCGACGACCAGGTAGGCCGCCTGCTCGCCACGCTCGATCAGCTTGGCCTGCGCGAGGACACCATTGTGCTGTTCACCTCCGACCATGGCGACATGCTCGGCTCGCAGGGAGAACGCCTGAAGCGCAAGCCCTGGGAAGAATCCATCCGCGTACCCGGCATCCTGCGCTATCCGCGCAAAATCCCCCGCGGCCGCCAGAGCGAGGCCCTGTTCACTCACGTGGATTTTGCGCCCACCTTGCTGAGTCTGTGCGGCGTCCGCCCTCCATCCGGCATCCAGGGCGCCGATCTCTCGCCGGTGGTTCTCGGAGAGCGCGACGCCGGCCCCGATTCCGCCTTCTTCCAGATCTTCGGACCCTACCAGGGCGATGGCACGGACGACGGCTGGCGCGGCGTCCGCACCCACCGCTACCTGTACGCGCGCTACCAGTCCAGGCCATGGGTGCTCTATGATCTGGAAAAAGACTCCTACGAGCAGCACAACCTCGCAGGGGAGCGCAGTGCGCAAACCGCCCTCGGCGAGATGGAGCGGCAGTTGTCCGCGTGGATGAAGCGTACCGGCGACTCCTGGGACTACAACTGGCACGAACTGGTGGAAGACAAGGGGCGGCTCTACCGGCACGAGGCCTTCTACACCGTGGAGGACTATCTGGCGTGGGCGAAGAAGCATCCGGGGACGGAATAAGAACCTTCGCGGACCATTTTTCGGATACCGCCGGTGGCTATGCGGCCCATCGCCCGACCTATCCGGCCGCTCTGGTGGATTTTTTGGCGGGCATCGCGCCGGGCCGGGCCCTCGCCTGGGACTGCGGCTGCGGCTCCGGCCAGCTTTCCGTCCTCCTGGCCGAACGCTTTGCCCGTGTCGTCGCCACCGACGCCAGCGCCCGGCAGATCGCCCACGCCGCCGCCCATCCCGGTGTCGAGTATCGCTGCGTCCCAGCCGAGGCGAGCGGGCTGGCGGATGGTTCGGTCGATCTGGCCGTAGCGGCCCAGGCCGTCCACTGGTTCGATCTCGCCGCCTATTACGCCGAAGTCCGGCGCGTAGCCCGTCCCGGCGCCGCCATCGCGCTGGTCTCTTACGGCATCATGCAGGTCGATGCGCCGCTCGATGCCGTGATCCTGCCGTTTTACTCCGCCGTGCTGGGTAGCTATTGGCCCAAAGAACGGCGCCACGTAGAAGAGGGCTACCGCAC
>CAZMRK010000059.1:0-5445 GCA_964568355.1 uncultured Solibacteraceae bacterium
TTGGTCGGAACCGGGTCGTCGCCGGCCTTCAGATCTCCGAAATCCAGATCGATCCGCCATTTCGTCGGTGACGTTCCGCCGCCCAGCGTCTGCCAGGCCGGCTCCCATCGCTCGGCGCCCGTAGTATTTCCGTAAACCCCGATGCGATTGCCGTTGTGTCCCGCCTGGATGTGGTCGTAGCTCAGCGTGATTTTGCAGCCGTCCTGCGTAGCGTGCATCGTCTGAGAAAACGCATTCACGCTATTGACAATCGCCGTCACGGCATCTTCCAACCGGTCGGCTCCCAGCATCCGGTACGTATGGTGTTCATCCAGCCAGGACAGCTCCACGTAGTCGTCCAGCCCCGGCGTCCCCTGCAATTCGAAAGTCGCAGTAGCCGGCCGGTATTCGCCTTCTATCGGCGTCGCATGAGCGAGCAGCGGTACCTTATAAAGGTTCTCCACGCCGTGCTCGTCCGCCGCCCAGACCCGCAGCGTCGGCCAGTCCACCGTAGCCCACAGCGAAGAATCCAGCGGGATGACGTTCGTCCGCGTCTCTTCGTAGCTCAACCGCAATCCGCTCAGGTCCCCGTCCGGAAGATTTCGCAGAGCGGTATGCTCGAACACGTTGTCCCGATTCCACTCCAGCACAGCCCAGTCGAACTGCTGCCTCCAGCATCCCGATACCGTAAATCCGGTCGGGCTGGTCTCGCTCAGCGCCGCCACCGCCGATGGCCGTTCGAAATAACATTGCAGGTCCCGGTCGGGCCGCAGCTTTTCGAGCTCGCTCACAGCCGGACCACCACTGTAAGATCGCTGCCCGGCTGGTTAGCGCCCACCTCCTCGACCGCCAGGCTCAACCGGGCTCCGGCTTCGAGCGGCGGCAGCGTCAGCCCATCCACCGGTTCCGAAATCGTCCTCGTGGCTTGGATCAGCAGCCGGCAATAGTCGGTCCCGTTCTGCTGCAATCGCAGCTTCACGTCCGAATCGGGCGCTTGCTTGACCACCGCATAGATGTCCCGCACCGCGTGGGCTGCTTCCACCACCACATCCGGGGCCGCCGCCAGGTCCACGGCCAGGTAGCCCGCCACCTGGAACGAAAATTGCCCGCCCGAAAGGGTGCGCAGCCCATAGTCCAGGTTCTGCGTATAGCATCCTGTGGCCGTTTCACTGCTCCCCTTCGGGTTGGTCACGAAAAACTCCGCGCTGGCCACCCGCGCATCCGGCAAAGTCAGCGGATAGGCCCACGAACCGGAATAGGTGCTACCGAAGAAGTCCGGAGCGAACGGAACCACCACTACGCGCTCGCTCAACGAGTAGACCAGGGCCGGAGCTCTGTGCTCCACCGCTTCGCTGCCGTGCATCCCGCGCGTCACGCGATACTGGGTCCCGTTCTCCAGTACCTCGTCCACCCGCAGCACCTCGCCCTCAATCTGGAGGAACGATTTCGCGATGCTGTCGCCGGCCTGGTTCAGCGTTACCGTCGTACTCTCCGGTCCCAAATCCGCGGCCAGAGCCAGCGCCGGTACTCCCGCCAGTTCGTCGCGATAGTGCAGCGTCCACGTTCCCGCCGATACCGTCCGTGTGTTTTCGAAGGTCTCGAAGCCCACGCCGCTCAGCTCCACCGTGCCGCCGCGGCCTTGCGTTAGCCCCACCGCGAACACCGGCTTCGGCGGAACATCTTTATCGGCGTGGCCGCTGCCGCCCACCGTCCAGCGCGTCATCGTGCAAAGCTCCGGCGCCGATTCTTCGTCGTTGATGTTGGCCGATCTTCCCGAAATCTGCACCACCGCCCCCGTCCGGTTCGGAATTTCGAACTGCACCGGGCTGCTCTTGGCGCTGGCGCCGAAGTGCCAGCCCGATTCCGCGACCGTAAACACGCTGGTCGCGTCCAGTTCGCTGTCCCATTCCGGCTGCACCGTCAGGGTGGTCGCCGTATTTCCGGTGACCGTGCGCTCCTGCCCGGCGCCCTTGCCCTCCACAATCCGCACCGTCATCCCCGAATACTGGTCCGGCTCCATTTCGAGCGATTCATTCCCCACCGTATCCGCCGAGTGCAGCGTCGCCGCATATTCCGGCTGCAGTTCGATCCGCCAGTAGAAATTGGCGTGATCGTAGTTCGCGTCTGGCGGCGCGCTCACCTGCGGATCCAGGCCCGTGTCGGTAAACGTCTCTGCCGGCGCCTGGTCCGAAGCAATCCGGTATAGTTGGGCCGGATTTGTACCCCGATAAACGTGAAACCCCGTCGTCCCCGGACCGAAGCTCAGCCCCTGGAGCGTCACGCTGTTGCTGGCGCTCTCCGCCGGAATCGCTACCCGGATCAGAAAGGAAAGCTCGCTCTCCGAGTTGTTCTCTCCGGCTGCGCTCACGGCGTAATAGAGTGTCTGGTTGCCTCCCAGGCTGCCGCCTTGCGAAATCATGGCCGCCAGGCTGACCAGCGGAATCCCCGGCCCGCCCGGATGCGGAAACGAAGGCACCAGGAAGCCCACCGTCGTTTCCACGTGCGCTCCGCCGTCGGAGGCGTCCGACGCACTCTCGACGATCTCGAACTCTACCGCGCCATCCTCTCCGGTCCGATTGCCGACCAGCGGGCGCGGCAGCCCAACTCCAAAACCGGGCTGCCGCCGTCCTCCCGAGCTCCCGCTGTCCTGCCCATTCGTATCCTCGTACCAGGAATCCGCGTGGATCTGGGCGGTGATCGTCACCGTCCGGTAATTCAGCCCCGGCGCCAGCTTCACTACCCGAAACGGCTGCCGCTCGAAGCCTTCCTTTAAATAGGTAACCGTGATCAGATCGCCCGGCCGTAGCCCCACCGCCCGTACGCTGCTGTCGAAGGTCACATAGCTGTTGCCCGCGATCGATTTGTCCAGGTGGAACTTTAGAATTCTCGCCGCCTGGTCGTAGTTGGCGATGCCCAGTACCGCGAGCGGTGCCGTAATCTCCTGCCCGGTCCGGGCCACATCGTCCGAATCGACCAGCGAAAAGCTGTCCTGCTGAAATTCGTTGAACGCGTCCTGAAACTCCACCGAAAATCGGTTCGGCGTGTCCGCTGAGCTGCGCGACCAGACCTTGATACTTGCCTCGCCGTTGGCCCGCCGCAGAATTCCTGAGAATCCCGAAGACCCATCGCCGAATTCGTAGCTCGGCCATCCGCCGTTCAGAACCTCTTTGGCATTGCTCCACTGCGGCTTCGCCGGTTGCTCCAGCGCGAGCGAGTTTTCCACCCGCAATTGCAATAACCCGCCCGCGCCGTAGCTTGCCAGCAATCGCGACGCATTCCGGATTCCACGAATCAGGTCTCCGGCGCTGCGCCGTTTGTCCACTACCAGGTTGCATTGAAACCGGGCGGTCTCGATCGGCTTCCCGTACAGGTCCGTCGTTGCGATCTTCTCGGCGCAAAACGCCGCGGCCGCCGCGAAACTCCTCAGGTCGATCTCGCTCAGCGCCCATCCGCCGCGCCGCAGCAGGTCCAGGATTACCCAGGCCGGATTGTTCGTGAACGCATCGCCCGCATAGCTGCCGTCCGCTTCGTAACTCGGCAGCTTGAGCCCATCCAGCAGTACCTTCACGCTGGGAAGTGCCCGGCCGTCGTTGATCCGGTTCGGCACCACCACCGAAAGAAACGCCATGCTGCCGTAGGGATCGCCGCCTTCGAAATCCAGGTTGAAATCGCCGGTCCGGTTGCCCGCGCTCGCCAGGTTGTACCACCCTGTGGTGGTCATATTGACGCCCGCCTGACCCGCCGGGATCTCGACATCATTCGCCAGGACCTTGATCACTCCCTGGATCTCGCCCATCCCCAGCAGCACTTCCAGATGCGTCAGGTTCCCGTCGTTCCGGGCGAAAACCACCGGAGGTGCGAACCAGGCTGTGCCGTAGACCAGCGGAACGAAGTCGTTATAACGCGCGGTGTTCTCCGAGACCGTGGCCGCATGCCAGGACTTATCGCCGAAGCTACGCACGGAGATCTGCGAGGGAACGAACTCGATCCCGCCGAACCGCCGCGTGATGCGCTGCGCCTGGTCGGTTCGGAACATCCCCCGAGCTTCGCAATCGGCCCGCGTCCGCCCGCACGTCGGAAACGGCTGGCCTCCGTTCAGGTTGCCGGCGCCGCCGCTCTGATCCGGCGAATATCCGCAGCGAAAAAACCGCGAATAGCGTCCCCCGTCTAGGCCGGTGACGCCTTCCTCGCGCTGCGCCGGTGTGCCCGGGAACTCCCAAGGGCACCGCCGCTGGATCCTCACCTCCGGTAGCAGCAGCCGCTGCATGCTCAGCCGGTTGATGGCCGAAATCCGGAATACCGATTCGCTGATCTCCTCCGGCGGGTTCGCGATGCCCTGAAACAGCACCGTGCTCTCGCTGGCCGGGGTATCTCCTTTCAAATCGTAGAAGAGAAACCGCGCCGTAATCCGCGCGCCCTTCCATCCCGTGGTCCGCTCCAGTTGCGAGAAATGCGAGTCCGCATTGGCCAGAGCCAGGGAGATCCGCGGAATTCCGTCCGCCCCCTGGTCCGATGCCGCCTGCACTTCGAAGACGTTGTGCGCGAGCACCCGGGCTTCATAGGTCTGGCCGTCCACCGTAACGCGATGGGTGCTCCACCGCTCTACCGCTCCGCCGCAAAGGACACATTCAAACAGCAGCAGCGGCGTCTGGGTGATCGCCTGTTCTTTCAGCTCAACTATGCTCTGCATGCAGTATCCGTAGCACGCACCCGTGCCGGTTCGGCCCCTCGGTCGTAATCTCCAGCGAATCCGCCGCCAGCCGGGCATCCGCATAGACGCCCCCGTCCGCGTCGCTTCGTTTGTAGGGCGAAGCGCCGGGTTGCGGTTCCACCTGTATCCCGCAGACATCCACCGTCGTGCCGGGCGCCAGTTGCAGCCCGAACGCGATCGTCTCAGCCGCGCTCTGCGAATCTCCCGAGAAGACCAGCCGGCGCCAGGATGTCGTCACCGGCACGACCAACGTACCGGTGCCGCGGAGCAGCGCGAGGGAAGCCGGCTGATCGCTGCGGGCGTAGAGGCTCAGGGTATAGCAGTAGGACGCCGGGGCCTCCAGCGTCTGCTGGATGCGAAGATTTGCGCCAGTGCCGTTCTGCAACCGGTACGCGGTCCGGCCGCCCCAGGCATCCAGGCCTCCGCCCATAATGCCCAGTAGCGGATCCTTGGTCCACGCGGGCTGGGAAAAATCCTCGCTCCAGCACAACAGGTTCCCCACCGGATCAAGAAAGGTGAAGCTGCCCAGCGACCCTTCGACATTCAGGAAGAACGTCTCCAGCGTCTCCAGCTCTCCATCGCTCAATTCGGCGAAGTGCAATTCCCACTCCGTCACCGGCCCTGCCGGATCGGCCCATTTGACCGACCGCCCGTCCAGGCAGTCATTCAAGACCGTCCGCACCGAACGCCGTTTCCGAATCGGATATTGCCCGGTAGCCCCGCTTGCGAGTTGTGGAAAATACAGCATCGTATCC
>CAZMRK010000060.1:0-4072 GCA_964568355.1 uncultured Solibacteraceae bacterium
GTACGGGCGGTCCAGTGCCTGGAGCATCAGGACTGCTGGAACTTCATCGAGCAGAACGGCTGGGTGAAGCGCCTCTTCGAGCAGGCCCTCTCGCGCAGCCGGACGCGCAAGCCCGGCGATCCGAAAGAGCTGGTCAAGGCGCCGACCGTCTTCGTCGTCGACTATAACGACGGCCTCCAGGGCGCGGCCTTTCTGATGACCGGCCTGGTGGAGGATTTCACCGTGGCCGTGGATGTGGAAGGGCAGTCCGCGCCGCTCTCCACGCTGATGTATCTCCAGGAACACCGGCCTCACCACCACTTCGGCTGCCTGGTGAAGAATATCGAGATTATGTTCGAGACCGGGCGGGCGCCCTATCCGGTGGAGCGCACCATGCTCACCAGCGGCATCCTCGATTTCGCTCTGGAATCGCGTATCCGCGGCTACAAAAAACTGGAGACGCCGCAACTGGCGAAGGTCCGCTATCAGACCCCCAATGCCTCGCATTTCTGCACCAAGGGCTGGGGACCGGACGGCAAGCGCCTCGACATGTAATGCCTCAGATCAACCAAAACTTCATGACGACACGCAGAGGATTTCTCGCTACCGCGGCTCTTCCACTGGTCGCCGGTGCGCAAACCGGCCAGCCCAGGCACATCGCCGCCATTGTTACCGAATACCGGCACAACTCCCATGCCGATGTCATCATCGGCAAGTATCTGGAAGGTTTCCGCCAGGACGGGCGTCCTCCGGGGCCGCGCTCGAAGATCGTTTCTCTCTATACCGCCCAGGTGCCCAAGAACGACATGAGCCGGGCCATGGCCAAGAAGCACAACGTTCCCATTTATCCCACCATCTGGGAAGCGCTGACGCTCGGCGGAGACCGGCTGGCAGTCGACGGGGTCCTGCTGATCGGCGAGCACGGCGACTACCCGTGGAACGAAAAAGGCCAGCACCTCTATCCGCGCTACGAGTTGTTTCTCGAGATCACCGACGCGTTTCGCGCCACCGGCAAAAGCGTACCCGTCTTCAGCGACAAGCATCTCTCCTATAGCTGGCACAAAGCCCTGCGCATGGTGGAGATTTCGCATGAGCTAAAGTTCCCGCTGATGGCCGGTTCGTCGATCCCGGTGGCCTACCGTCCCGCCGGCGTGGACCTGGAATGGGGCGCCAAAGCCAAACACGCCGTCTCTATTTTCTATGGAGACCCGGATGCGTACGGTTTTCACCTGCTCGAAGGGCTGCAGTGTATGGTGGAGCGCCGCCGCGGCGGAGAGACCGGCGTCCGCGCCGTCCAATACATGGAGAAGCAGGCCATGTGGGAATGGGTTTCGAAAACTCCCTGGGCGGAAAAGCTGCTGAACGCCGCGCTGGCTCAGGGAGTCACGCGCAAACCCGGCGATATGCGGGAACTGGGCAAGGACGACTATGCCTACCGCGTGGAATATCGCGACGGCCTGGAAGCGGCGGCCTTCATGATGAACGGTGTCGCGCAGGACGCCTGCACGGCGGTCGAAGTGGAAGGCCGTGCGGAGCCCGTGGCCACGCTGATGTGGCTGGAGGAGGGCCGGCCGTTCCAGCACTTCGCCTGCCTGGTCCAGGCCGTCGAAAAGATGTTCGAGACCGGCAAGCCGACCTATCCGGTAGAACGCACGCTGCTCACCAGCGGCATCCTGGAGTCGATCCTGAATTCCAAGTTCGAAGGGCAGAAGCGCATCGAAACGCCGCACCTGGCCGTGAAGTATCAGGCGCCCCGGCAGGGCTTCTTCTGCACCGCGAAGCTGTAGTTACCAACCCGCAACCCCGATATTACCGTGTTACGCCTGAAGCTGGGAGTGAGGGATCCGTATAGTCTGTCAGCCCCGCTGTAACTCGTATACCGTAATCTCCGGCGGCGCGCCCAGCCGGATCGGGACGCCGATCGTGCCGATGCCGCGGTTTACGTAGAGCTGGCTGCCGTTCTTCTGAAACCAGCCGGAGACGTAGGGAGTCACGATGCGGCTCGGCGCCAGTTGGGGATTGATGAATTCGAGCGCGACTTGGCCGCCATGGGTGTGGCCGGCCAGGCTGAGGTCCACCCCCAACTCGGCGGCGCGATCGAAGGTATCCGGATTGTGGCTGAGCAGGATATTCACTTCGCCGGGAACCATCAGCCGGTCCACGCCGCCCAGAATATGGAGCGTGGGGGACGTGGGTCCGATCTGGCGCCGGCTCTGGAAATCGACGCCGATCAGATGCAGGGATTCGCCGCCGCGGGCGATCTCCACGCGCTCCTGGCGTAAGATGCGCACCCCCACATGGCGGAACAGTTGCGCGATTGAATCTTCCACACCGGCCCAGGCATCATGATTCCCCAGGCATCCGAAGATGCCGAACGGAGCCCGCACTCCGGAGAGAGCTTCCACCACCGGCTTCTGCGTGTAGGGATCCCAGGTCACGAAGTCTCCCGTCAGAACGATGAGGTCCGGTTTGAGCTGGTTGGCAATCGCCACGTACTTGCGGATCTGGTCGGAAGGCATGAACGGACCGATGTGGATATCGGAGAGTTGGGCGATGCGGAAGCCCTCGAAAGCCTTAGGCAGGTGCGCCATGCGGATCGGCTGCCGCGTAGTTTCGAGATTCAGCCGTCCATACAGCAGGCCATAGGCGCCCGCTACGAACGGCGCCGACGTGATGACCGTGCCGGTCTGCTCCAGAAACCGGCGCCGCTCCGGTGAGGGAGCGATGCCCGCGACCCTGCCGGCGCCCTTGATTGCCGTCAGGATCAAAACCAGCAAAAATCCCACGATCGAGGCGGCGACCCACCAGAGGAACGGTGCGGCGAAGAGCACTTCGCTCCAGGTGAGGTAAATCGAGGTTCTGGGATTGCCGACCAGTCCGAAGTTGAAGGCGAACAAAAAGAGATAGAAGGCCAGTCCCAGGGTCGCGGCAAGCACGCGGCCGCGGGTCGTCGGGATGGTCTTCTTCACCCAGGAACGGGCAGTCCAGAGCCAATAAAGCTGGCTCAAGCCAAAAATCAGGAGGATGGTACCCAGGATCGACATAAGGAAGCTGGATCTTTCATTGTCCGCTACTTTGGTGCGGCTTCGCCCGAAGACGGTGACACGCTGCAGGCCGGGGATACACTACGTTACGTAGCCTATGATCCCGATTGTTGGAATCGCGGCGCTTTTCCTGGCTGCGCCGATGCTGCTCGAAGCCACGGGGCCGCTGACCGCGCGCGATATGTTCTATGCCTCCGCATCGTCCGCGGCGCCGGCAGAGGCGCCGGCTCTCGGGCTGCGTTATGCGATCCAGCGGAAACTGCTCAACGGGGAGTGGCTGGAGGTCTCGGCGGACGCGGTCTTTCGTTCCGGCGACCGCATCCGGCTCACGGTGACGTCCAACGCACCCGGGTACTTGTACATCATCCAGCAGGGGTCGAGCGGTTCGTGGACCCCGCTTTATCCACCGGCGGACGAGAGCGCCCATGCGCCGCGGCTGGAAGCCGGCAAGAGCCTGATCCTTCCCGAGGAGGGCTCATTCCAGTTCAACGATCAGCCGGGGACCGAGGCATTGTTCCTGCTGTTTTCCCGCGAGCCGCTTTCGAGCCTGCCCTCCAGCGTGCCCGAGCCGAAGACGTCCGGAGGTGCGCTCGACGATCAGGCGGTCACGGCTCTCCGCAAGGTGCACTCCCGCGATCTGGTAGTCGAAGCCCTGGATGCACCCAAGGCCGAATCCCTTCACGATCACGGAGTCTACGTCGTAAATCGCCAAACCGGCCAGGCGAAGGATCTGGTCGTAGTGGATTTGAAACTCCAGCACCGCTAGTTCGCACGCCGCTTCGTGTCGGAAAACCGAAACGGTAGTTTCGGTTTTTTAGAGCGCGACCCAATAGAATAAAGCACTTGTGGCGCCGGGACCGAAACGGTCGTTTCGGTTTTCTTCACCGCTCTCGCCTGAATAGCCACGGCCGTGCGCATTACGCTATCATCGTGCGCAACGAGTCTCATGTCCCTGGAACAAGCCCGTGAGTGGCTTCGAACTGCGTCCTCCGTGGCGGTGTTGACCGGCGCGGGGATCTCTGCTGAAAGCGGCGTCCCGACCTTCCGCG
>CAZMRK010000061.1:0-9356 GCA_964568355.1 uncultured Solibacteraceae bacterium
GAGACCATGGAGCGGCTGCTTGACCAGCTTGGCCTGGAGAAGGTGAGGCGCAGCAAAGGATACATGCTTTCGGGCGGCGAGCGGCGGCGCGTCGAGATTGCGCGTTCGCTGGTGATCGATCCCCACTTTCTGCTCCTTGACGAGCCCTTTTCCGGAATCGATCCCATCCAGGTGCTCGAACTGCAGCGCATCATCTTCGACCTGAAGCGCTCCGGCATCGGCATCCTGGTCACCGACCACAACGTGCGGGAAACGCTGGTGGTCACCGACCGGGCCTACATCATCAACAACGGCCGCATCTTCCGCGCCGGAAGCCCGGAGGCCCTGGGCCGCGACCCCGAGGTGAAGCGAGTCTACCTGGGCGAATCCTTCAGCCTGCGAGTCTGAAAAAGCAACCGCAGGTGGGCGAGATACGCAGATAAGACTTACGTGTTCTTTCTGCGTGCATCTGCGTGGAGGTTGCCTTCCGGCTGTTCATAGCGTAGTGCCGCCGTCGGCTCCACCGCCGTAGCCCACCTAGCCGGAATCGTTACTTTCCAGTGCAAAATACCGATGCGCGACGCGAGCAGAGCGATATTGGCGAGCAACAGATCGAAACAGAATAACCACTTTTTGTTCTGAATCGTCTAGGCGGTACGCCATTTGAGAAACGCACAACCCAGTCTGTGGGGAGAGTCTCTCGCTGAAGAAGTAGCGGAATTACACCGGAGAAGGCGCCAACGTCGTTGGTGGAGAGAGACAGATGTACGCCCGTCGCCTCATTCAAAAGAGTCACTGCAACGCGGGGCACTATGTTCCCGAAAGAATAGCGGACATCACGGACGATCGTAGCGAGTGAGGTTTGGCTTCAGAAGGGTTACGCTCCAAATCCATTGCTCGGCAGGTTTAGATCATGAGCCCCAGAAAGCTGTCAAGAACTCCTTGAGAGAAAGGGCAGCGGCTTCCCGTCGGCCAGCTTAAAGGGGCGGCCGATATTGCTGAAGTACTCCTTCTGGTAGTCGATTCCCAGTTTCTGGTAGATGCTGGCGACGAGATCCGGCACCTCGACGGGGTGGTCGCGGACCTGGGCTCCGTCGGAGTCCGAAGCCCCCCAGACCTGGCCCCCGGGAACTCCAGCGCCGGCGATCACCAGGGAAAAGACATTTGGCCAGTGGTCCCGCCCGGCATTGACATTGACCTCGGGCGTGCGGCCGAACTCGCCGGTCATAATCACCAGGGTGGAGGCAAGCATTCCGCGCTGATGCAGATCTTCGACCAGGGCGGAAAAAGCCCGATCCAACTCGGGGAGGTAACGATCGGCGAGATTCTCGAAGACCTTGGAGTGGTGATCCCATTTGTAATAGCCGTTGGAAACGGTCACAAACCGCACGCCATTCTCGACCAGACGCCGCGCCAACAGGGCGCCCTGGCCGAGCGAGGTTCTGCCGTAGCGCTCGCGGACTTTTTCGGGCTCATTCTGGATAGCGAACGCCCGCCTGGTCTGCGGGGAACGGATCAAGGCAGAGGCGGTCTGGTGGAAGGCATCCACCGTTTCAAATGCGCCGCTTGAATCGAACCGGCGGAAATCCGAATCGACCAGGGACAGGAGCGAATTGCGCCGGTCCATGCGCGCCCAGTCCACGTCCATGGGGAGGCTGATGTCTCTCACCGCAAATTTCGAATTGTTCGGGTCGCCGGTTTCAAAGGGTGCGAACTTGGCCGGGATCACACCCGATCCCTCCCACAGGCCGGTCATGCCCGGAATCGAGATATAGGGCGGGAGTTCATTGCGGGGGCCGAGTTCCCTCACCACGACCGCACCCAGGCTCGGATGGTGCACGGTGGCGAGGGGTTCGTGGCCGCTAAGGACCAAGTAAGACGCTTTTTCGTGCACGCTGTTCTTATGCGTCATGGAACGGACGATCAAATACTTGTCGGCCTGGCGCGCCATGAGGGGAAGGTGCTCGCAGATGCGGATGCCGGAGACGTTGGTCTCGATCGGCTTGAAGAGACCGCGAAATTCTTTGCGAGCCTCGGGCTTCATATCGAGAGTATCGATATGGCTCATTCCTCCGCTGAGAAGAATATGGATGACCGAAATATCGGCTGGTGCTGGCGCCGCTGCGCGCGCCCGCAGGGCCAACACGTCAGCCCATGCCAGCGACCCGAACACTCCGATGGATCCCACTTTGAGAAAAGCACGACGTCCTATTTCTCGCGATCCAGTCACACGATTCACGATGCCTCCCGCGGTTCAATGGTTATAGAGAAATTCCTTGGAGTTCAGCAACGCCCATAGCAGGTCCTGGAATACGGGGACGCGCACCGTTCCCGGCCCTGCCGCGATTCGCTCCAGAACCGCAGCCTTCTCCGGCGGCCTGGCGTGCCGGGCAAGTACCGTCAAGAAGACACGGTCGGTAATCTCCGCGTCGTCGAGTTCCGGCGCGGCCAGCCATTTCGCCAGCCGGCCGTCTGGCGATGCAACCTTCTGGTTCAATGTGCCGCCATTCATGAGGTGCAGCACCTGGCTGATGCTGGGATCTTCCTTGCGCTCCTGCGCAAACTCGCGGTCCGCCACCCTGCCGAAGGCCGTGAGCAGATAGGAAGGCGCGCCGTGGGGAATCTGCATGGCGCGAGTGCCAGGGGCCCAACCGGTGAAGCGTTCTTCGATACCAGTCACCTGAACTACCGCGTCCATCAACTCCTCGGCGCTCAGGCGGCGCAGGTAATAGTGGGAGTAGTTGGTGGTGTCGTGGCGATTGGAATCATTGGGCAAGGAAGACAACTGGTAAGCCCGCGAGTTCAGGATGACTCGTTCCAGATGCTTGATGCTGTAGGAGTGTGCTACGAAATCGGCAGCCAGGGCATCCAGCAACTCCGGATGCGACGGCGGGTTGGTAATGCGAAAGTCGTCGACAGGCTCCACGATGCCACGCGCGAAGTATCGCCGCCAGATACGATTGGCGATGGTGCGCGAGAAGAAGGAATTCTTCGGCGAGGTCACCCAGCGCGCCAGCGCCTGACGGACGTCCTCTCCCGGCCGCTCGGTTTCAGTGGGTCCGTCCAGGTACTTGGGAGTCACCCGCCGGCGGGTTTTGGGATGGATGACTTCGCCTTCATCCTTGAGATAGACATTGCTCTCAGAGCCGGCATTCACGAATTTTGTGTCCAGCCGTGCAAAGAATGCGGCGAAACCGTAGAAGTCGTCCAGAGTCCACTTTTCCCACGGATGATTGTGGCACCGGGCACATTCCAGCCTCACTCCGAGAAACGCCTGGCTGATATGGGTGGAGACATCGCCGGGATCGAGTTTTCTCGAAACGAAATAAAAGTTGGAGGTCGGCTCGTAGAACAGGTTTCCCTGGCTGACGAGAAGTTCAGAAACCGTCCGGTTATAGGGTTTGTCTTCGAGAATCGATTGCCGAATCCAGTCGTAAAAGATCTTGGCGCCTTTGTCGCGGCTCTCATTGAAGCCAAGCCGAAACAGGTCGGCGAAGTAAGTGGCCCACGAGTCGGCCCTCTCGGGACGTTCCAGAAGCTGGTCGATGAGACGAGCGCGTTTGTGGGGTTCCCGGGACAAGAGAAAGGCCGTTGTCTCCTCCGGCGTAGGAAGGGTCCCCAGGACATCAAGATAGACGCGGCGAATGAAGTGCTCGTCGGTGGCTGATGAAGAAGCAACAATGTTCATCCGCCGAAGCTTGTCGAAAATGAACCGATCGATATAGTTGTCGGCCGCGATAGAGGGATAGTCCGGACCAGAAGGACGAGTGATCACGAAGACGCGCGCGGCGCTTGCGAGACCCAGCGTTCGCACCATGATGGTGGTTTCACCCGGCGCGATGGTCTTGAGCATTCCGCCGCGATTCACATCCACAATGGCCGGGTCATTGGACGTAAACTGCACTTTGTCCGTCAGATCTTCGACACTCCCGTCGCTATAACGGCCGGTGACCACCAGTTGCTGAGTTTGGCCGGTGCCGACCATCCAGCGCTCCGCAGGATAGATTGCCAGCGATGCCAGACGGGGAGAGCCTGCGCTGTCATACTTCGCACCCCCGCGCAGCCATTCGCGGATTGCGTCGTATGCCAACGAATCCTTCTCGAAGCGCAGGCCGCCGCCGTGAGGAACCTGGAACGTGGGCTTCTTCAGAATGAGGCTCTCCTCGGGGCGGGCCAGGTTGACCCTTCTGCCATCGGCTGCCTTCACGATGGCTTCGTAGTCGAGGCTCGGCTCATATCCGAACAGGGATAGCTTGAAGCCCGCCTTGCCGCGAATAGAGCCGTGGCAGTTGGAGCCGGCGCATCCGAACTTGGTGAAGATCGGAACGATGTCCCGCACGAAACTGAGTTCCTTCGCGTCACCGGCCGCCCGGACCTCAATGTTCGCGGAGGCGGTGATGCCATGGAAGGCGGCATCCACCCGGGACGTTCCCGGCGCAAAGGCCCGCAAAGTGCCCGGAGTGTCGATGCTGGCGACTGCCTGCGCGGACGACCCGATTTTGGCCTCGGCGGTTACGTCCCGGGCGAACCCTTGCGCATCGGTCCAAGTGACTACGAAATGCTGGCGCGTCCCGATGCCGTAGAGCACGATCCGATCGGGATGGATACTGAGTGCACCCGAACCGGCAGTCGCGGAGCCGCTGGATATCCAGACCGCCACGGTGATGGCAGCAACGCGGAAAAGCGCGTTCATACGATCCCTCCGTTTCATTTGCCGGTTCGGCTCCCTTCCGGCGCAGTGACTTGAACGATCACGGGGGCCGACTCGCCAAGAATGCGCCCGCTAACGATATCTCGCGCGATGAGCACCACTCTGGCCTCCGAATCACGCATGTCGGAGGCGGCCTGGACCGGCATCTCCAATTCCTCATTTCCAACGGGCACGCTGGTAGGGCTCATGCTCAACCCTGCCTGCCCGGTATGGGCCTCAATCACGATAGATCCGCTGGCCTGCTCGAAATAAAACAAGTTCAACTTGAAGTGCGTGGACCCACCTTTGGTGACTTCCAGGCGAGCTGGGGCGGTGAGCAGAATGGGGGGCGGCTTCACGATTGTCAGATACACTTCCGACTCTTGCTCCGGGAGGAGCTTGAGGGCCCGATTCTTGCGGAAGACCGTGCCCAGGCGCTGTTCCGTGCGTCCATCGAAACTGCTTTCGGCGCGGATCCGAATCGAATAGGTGCCGGGACGGGCCTGGGGCCCAATGTGGATCGGTACATCCACGACAGTTCCATCGACAAACAGATCTTCTCCATCGTTGCCCTTGAATGTGGTGTTTTTCGGCTCCGCCGCGACCCGCTCCGCGGTAACATTGTCCGGAGCGCCGTCCACCCAGAGCGTCACAGGCGCCCGCCATCCATCGACTTCCTGAATCCGGAAGTTCTCGATTTCACTGTCGGGATGTTTGAAGCACTCGACGGTATGAACTCCACCGGTGCGGTGGACCTGCACGTGAATGGTGGCGTTTCTGCCGACATAAGCCGTGAGCTGGGGCGTGTGCACATTCACGTAGAAATCCGGACGGACGGGTTGGATGGTGAGACGGTAGATGAATCCCGACCCGCCGCGGTACATCGCATCACGGATCAAGAGACGATAGCGCCCGGCTTGCGCAAAGCGGAAGACCATACGCGGGTCGTGAGTGGCAGGGTAATGGATGAAGGAGTTGGGCGCAGGATCATCCTCGAATGCCAGTTTCTTTCCATCCGGCGCCAACAAGGTTACAACGGGGTCGGCTCGCAAGCCCAAATCCCAGGATTGTGCATGAAACTCGTAGCGAGCGCCTGCGGGTGCATCGAACTCGTACACGTGTGTGCGGTGCAAGTAATCCCCGCCGCGTGCGGCGATTTCCGAATTGACAATCGCAGGAATTCGCAAGAGGAGGGGATGAGCCCGATCAGCCGCGCGGGAGTCGGCGACCGTTGTTTCGGGCAAGTCCGAAATATCAAACCGGAGCGGCGCAGCAAGTTCCTGCCGGTTCGCCGCGAGGTGCAAGCGATGACGGCCGGATCGCATTCCCGCCGGGACGGCGAGGCGGATCTTCAGCTCGGAAGTTGAACGCGCGACGACGTCTGCACGTCCGCCATCGTGGTCCAGCCAGACGTGACTTACGGTTTCCAGGTTGGCACCGCGGATGGTGAGTTCCGCTGTCGACCCACTTTGCGCGCCGGCCGGTACGGTGTAGAGCGGAAAACCCTGATCCGTGACGGTGAGTCGATAGTCCGCATTCGGCGCGCTGCGGCTGTAGCTGGCATTTACACGAATGAAATAGAGCCCGGTCCGCGCGAAAGTATACTCCAGGTGCGCATCTTTGGTGATGAAGTAGTCATCACAATAGGCGATCTCGCGCCTCTGTTCATCGAGCAGGGCCAAAGCAGGATCGAGTGCCGATCCGTTGCGCGCCGCCGCAATATCAAGGCTCAGAGTCTGGCCAGCGCGGGCACGAATGCGGAAAAAGTCGGCATCTTCCGCACCGGCAGTGCCATTGATGACAATCGGATAGGGGATTTCCTGAGCAGTGGCCGGCTTGTCATTGGGTTCAGTCTCGCTGAGTTCGCCCAATGAGCCTATCTCGAAAACACCGAGCGAGGTACCCGAGGGAGTGAAGAGACGAAACTCGTGAGTGCCGGTTTCAGCGTCAGGCGAGATGGTGACCTGAGCGTGGACCTTCCGAGACTTGGCGCTCAGAATTCTGGTGTGAATGCCGGGAGAGGCAAAAGCGAGGTGCGAGGCGCCGTCGAGGTTCTCTCCGCGGATGGTCAATTCCGCGGTGGTTCCGATACGCGCGCCATGTGGAAATACCGAGGCGATCTGAGGGGCCATCGACGGCTCCGTTCCCGCCGCCACGCAACAAGCCGCTGTGCTCGCCAGCGCGATCCGAAAAAGGAAGGAGAACGGCAATTCCATACGAGTATCTCAATCTGAGCGGAACCGTTTAGTTAATCGTTAAACTATACTACATAACCCGTAATGTCGAGGCAATCCCGGGAAGGGAGACAAACGTCCGGCCTTAATCGATCTGGCGCTCGGCCGTACCGAAGATCAAGAAGGCCAAGATGCCGCAACAGGAGATTCCAGCCGTCAAAATAAAGGCCGTGTTCCACCCGGCGGACCTGGCCAGATAGCCGATGACCACGGGTGCGAGAACTCCCGCGAAGTTCGCCAGGCAAGCCTGCACGGCGACGACAGTGCCTGCATACCTGGGAGCCAGATCGAGAGAGTTGCTTGCGTAGACGGGCGTCGCGCCGGTTAGCAGGGCCATGGCCACACACAGCAGCAAGACGATTGTGAATGGAGAGGAGGCCAGCGGAAGCAAGGTTAGAGTGATTGCAGACAGCGCATAGGGGATGAGAAAGAGTTTGCGAATACGTGTTCGATTCCGCATTGTGGTGAGGCGATCGAGCAGGGACCCAAAGGCATTGGTTGCAAGGAGAGCTGAGATATACGGCAAGGAAGCGCCGATCGCCATGTGGGAAAGGGAGAAACCGCGGGCCACTGCGAGATAGGTGGGCAGCCAGGAGATCATCACATAGGCGAACCAGTTGGATGAGAAATGCAGCGCCAAGAGGGCCCATATGGGCGGCAGGCGGAGAATCCGTCCCCAAGGGACATTCTCCGCTTTACGAATCTCCGGGCGGGAGGCATGGATGCGCGCGAGCTCGGCTGCGGACACGTGGGGCGATTGCTCCGGCATGTCGGCTGCGACGGAATACCACAAAGGGATCCACAGGAGACCGATACCGGCAAAGAGGAAGAAGATCGCCCGCCATCCCCACAGCGTGAGGATTGAGGTGGCCAGAGGGATTCCGATGATTGGTCCGGCATAGCCTCCACTCCAGCAGAAGCCGGTAGCGCGAGAATACTCGTCGCGCGGGAACCAGCGCACCAGGATGCCATTCATGGAAGGAAACGTACCGCTTTCGCCGGCACCCATCAGCGCCCGCAACGCAACCAGCCCCCAAAGAGAGGCGCACCACGGGGTAAGAGCGGTAAACAAAGACCACCACGCGATGCTCGCGGCAAAGACGCGCTTCGGGCCGAAACGATCCGCGAGTACGCCGGCGGGAATCATGAAGGCGGCATAGCCGACGAAGAAACCGGAGAGAATCCAACCCATCTGCGCGGTATCCCAGCCGTATTGCCGCATGATGGGCGGGGCAGCTACAGACATATTGACGCGGTCGCAATAGGCGATAACGAGAGCCACAAAGGAGAGCAGAGCAATATCCACCCGCGCAGGCCAGGGAAAGCGGCGCGTCCGGACGCGGGTGGCGGGCAATGTCGACGGACTGCTCATGGTGTTCAGCGCAGCGCTCGCGCGAGCCAGTCCCGCACGGCCTTCTGGTAATCATAAGTGCCGGCCGCTTTGTCCAGAGAGCCGCGCCCATGGCCACCACCCTCAATGGCAATTACGTCACAAGTGGCTCCCGCTTTCCGCATGGCATCGCACATCACCATCGACTGTTCGAAGGGGACGTTGAAGTCCTTGGTGCCATGGACAAAGAGATAGGGGGGCATGTCTTTGCGGATGTAAGTAGCCGGAGAGGCAGTGCGGATGATTTCTTCGGCAGCGGGCCCGGGATGATGAATGCCGAGGAAGGCAGAGAGACCCGGAGAGAGGCAAATGGGACCCGGGTCAGGCACGACCTTGCCGTCCACCATACAGGGACCCTTTGGATGGGTGCGATCCACCAGATCGTGCTCGCCAAAAAACGGAATGACCGCGGCGACGCGGTTCTCAGGCGCATGTCTGGCGCCTACGAAGGATACGAGATGCCCGCCTGCGGATTCTCCCATCAAGACCAAATGCCGGGGATCCACCTTATAAGCGGAAGCGTGAGTTTTGATATAGTGCACGGCTGTCTCCACGTCGTCGGTTTGCGCCGGGAACGGGTGCTTGGGTGCGAGACGGTAGTTTACAGAGAACCAGGCATAGCCCTGGTGAACGAAGGGATCGAGCACGGACTTCGGATAAGGCGCTTTGTCTCCAGCGACAAATCCGCCGCCGTGCACCCAGATGATGGCCGGGAATGGACCGGAGCCGCCGGGAACCCAAGCATCCAGGAGTAAAGACTGACCGCTTGCGCGGCCGTATTCGATATCGGTCTTGAGTTCCGCGGGCAATGTCGCGATGAAAACGAGGAGAAGCACAGCGGCCTGACAAGAGCGCCGCAGAATCATCTTGCCGATTTTCGCCATATCACGTGGTTCCGAAGAACACTGGCGATTGTATCCGTCCGACAGACGGCGGTCAAGTTTTAAGTTTATCGATAAACTATTGGCACTTGCCTTCATTTTGGTGCGGTAGCATAATAGTCCTCGATGAGGGTGACGGCGGCTGGTGTGCTGTTTGCATTTGCGCTCCCCGTATGGTCAGC
>CAZMRK010000062.1:0-25226 GCA_964568355.1 uncultured Solibacteraceae bacterium
CCTGCTCCCCTTGCTCCGCGGCGGCAAGAAACTGGGGCGGGAAGCGCTGTACTGGCACTACCCGCACTACAGCAACCAGGGCGGCCCTCCGGGCGGCGCCATACGCGAGGGCGACTGGAAGCTGATCGAGTTCTACGAAGACGGCCACCTGGAATTGTACAATCTGGCGCGGGATCTGGGCGAGCGCACCAATCTCGCCGCCAGGGAACCGCGGAAGGCGGCGGAACTGCACGCCCGGCTGAAACGCTGGCGCGAATCGGTACATGCCTCCATGCCGGCGCCCAATCCAAACTACGACCCGGCGAAGGCAGATCAGGGCCTGTACGGGACCGACCCCTCCCACCAGTAATCCTTCTCATCAAGAGACGATAAACTGGGAAGGAAGGCGGGCCAAAACGGCTCGCCTTTGCGCTCCCAGACTTTTTCCGTCCGGCGTGCGTCTTTTCACCAGGAGCCAGAGATTTTGATCTTTCGGGCGCTCGAAGATGGCGACCTGATTCGCAAGGCGCGTGGGGGAGACATCGAGGCCTATAACCTCCTGATCTCCCGGTGGGAGAAGCGCGTCTTCAATTACCTGTTGCGCATCGTCGGGAACCGCGAAGACGCTCTGGACCTGAGCCAGGATGTTTTCCTGAAGGCATATCAGAACCTCCGCAAGTTGGAGGATCCGGGAAGGTTTGCGCCATGGCTATACCGCATTGCGCACAACGAGGCCTACTCCATGTTCCGCCGCCGGAAGCCGGAGGCGGACAGCGAGGAGGTTCCCCCGGAGCCGAGCGAAGAGGGGATTCCCGTGGGAGGGCGTTCGGTTTTCCCGCTGGAGTTAACTCTTACGGTTGCGACTGCGCTCGGGCGTCTGAGTCCGGAACAGCGGGAGGCGGTGATCTTGAAAATCTATCAGGGTTTCAAGTTTGAAGAGATGGCCGAGATCCTCTCCTGCCCGGTTTCGACGGTGAAATCGCGATTATATGCCGCCCTGGATCTGCTCAAGGCAGAACTGGCTCCCGTGAAAGCACGAGGTGTGTGATGAGTTGCTCGCCATTCGATTTACGGGACTACTTCTTGAGGGAACTGACCGACGCAGAACGCCGGCAGATGGAAGTCCATCTCAAGGGTTGTCCCGAGTGCCGGGAAGAGCTGGAGCGGTTGCGCATCACCGAAGCCGCCCTGCTCACGCTGGGGGAAGAAGAGATCCCGCAACGCATTGGTTTTGTATCGGACAAAGTTTTCGAACCCTCGACGTTGCGCCGCTGGTGGCAGGCGTTTTGGGGTTCGGCGGCCCGGCTGGGCTTTGCTTCCGCAGCCATGCTTTCAGTGGCCCTGCTGGTGGCGACGCTCGGCCGGCCGGCTCCCGCGCCCCCTATCGCTCAGGGGACCGCGGCGCAGGTGGACACGGCGAAACTGGAGACGGCCTTCAGCGCGCGCCTGCATGAGGCGGTACGGCAGGCGGTGGCCGAAAGCGAGGCTCGCCAGGCCAAAAAGACCGACGAGTTACTGGCGGCCATAGAGAAGCGCAACCAGGAGACGAACCGGGCGCGCTCCCTGGAGTTGGTCCGCCTGGAAGAGAACGTGGATTATCTCCAGCGGAAGTTCAATACAGTGCGCAGCATCGCCAGCGCCCAACTCGGGGACTCCCAATGAAGTATCTTCCCGTAGCGGCAGCTCTTCTGGCGGCGGCCGCGCTGCTTCATGCCGGAAAGCCTGTTGTGGAGCACGCGGCCATGATGACGCTCGAAAAATCGTTCGACGCCAGGATTCTGCACGCCAGCGCCGCGGAGCCCCTGGACTTGATGGGCAACACGCGGGGCATCTACCTGCCCGGCTACGGAACCGTATTCACTACGCAGATCAACCTGATCGTCAGTCCCACGCTGAGCCCATTCCGCCTGAAGTTCACCAAGGAGGAGATCAGCCGCATCCATGCCCGCAAGCTCGAACGGCTGCCCATGGTGCGCCGGCAGATGCGGGAGATGCTCCTGGCCTCGGCATCTGCCTTAAATACGGTTCCACCTGGCGAGCAGATTGTAGTGGGCGTCTCGCTGTACTATTTCTCCTGGGAAGACACTACCGGGCTGCCGACCCAGATCATCATGCAGGGCCAGCGGCAGAAATTGCTCGAACGGACGGTCGCCGAAAGCTCCATCCATACGGAAGAATATTAAGTGGCCACCCCCTCTTCCACCACCACCGGCTCCACCAACGGTTCCAGACCCTACCGGCGCCTGGGCGAGATGCTCATGGACCGCCACCTGATCGAGCAGGAAGACCTGGACCGCGCCCTCGAACTGCAAGCCGAGCGCGGGGATAAGCTGGGCAAGATCCTGGTGGACATGGGCTTCTTGGCCCTGCGGGATGTGCTGTCGGCGCTTTCCGAACAATTGGGCATTCCACTCGCCACCATCGACGCGGGGCCTCCCACGGCTCCCGAACTGGAGGGGATCTCGCCGCGTTTCATGCGGCAGTCGCGCTTCTTCCCGCTGGCGCTGGACGATTCCACCCTGACCATCGCCATGGCCGATCCGCTGGATTTTGAGACCATCGCGGCGGTACGCGGCTTCTGCGGATTCCGGATCAGGACGGTACTGGCGGCGGAGCAGGACATCCTGGACGCGCTGGACAAGCACTACGGGGAGGCCGAGAAGCAGGTCCTGGAGGGCGAGACCGACACCCAGGTTACTGAAGACCTGGAACAGCTTCGCGACATGGCCAGCGAGGCTCCGGTCATCCGCCTGGTGAACGCCATGATCGCGCAGGCGGTGGAACGCCGGGCCAGCGACATTCACATCGAGCCGTTCGAGAAAGAGTTCCGCGTGCGCTTCCGCATTGATGGTGTGCTGTTCAACCAGGAAGCGCCGCCGCGAGAGCTGAAGGCCGCCGTGATCTCGCGCCTGAAGCTGATGGCCAAGCTCAACATCGCCGAACGGCGCCTGCCGCAGGACGGCCGCATCAAGATCAAGATTCTGGGGCGCGAGGTCGACCTGCGTATCTCCACCCTGCCCACGCTCTACGGCGAGAGCGTGGTGATGCGCCTGCTGGACCGCTCCGCCGGGGACTTTTACGACCTGCAACGGCTAGGCTTCGACGAGCGGATGCTGGAGCAGATGGAACACTTCACTTCCCTGCCCCACGGCATTTTCCTGGTGACCGGCCCGACCGGCAGCGGCAAGTCCACCACGCTCTATTCCGCGCTGAAGCGCATCAACCTGCCGGATAAGAAGATCATCACTATCGAAGACCCCGTGGAGTACCAGATGGACGGGATCAACCAGATCCACGTCAATCCGCAGATCGGGCTGACCTTCGCCTCCGGGCTGCGGCACATCGTGCGGCAGGACCCGGATGTGATCATGGTGGGCGAAATCCGCGACCGGGAGACGGCGGATATCGCTATCCGCGCGGCCCTTACCGGCCACCTGGTGTTCTCCACGCTGCATACCAACGACGCACCTAGCGCGCTCACCCGCCTGGCGGACATGGGAGTGGAAAACTACCTGATCACTTCCTCCCTGGTGGCGGTGCTGGCGCAGCGGCTGGTACGGGTGATTTGCAGGAATTGCAAGATTTCGGCCGGGCAGGTGATCTCGCCGGAAGGCGACGCTGTGGAAAGCTTCCGGGGAGAGGGCTGCGCGGAATGCGGCGGCACCGGCTACAACTCGCGCATGGGTATCTTTGAGATGATGGAACTCAACGATGAGATCCGCCAGCGCATTATGCACAACGAAGACGCCGCGCAGTTGACCATGGCGGCGCGGCGCAACGGTATGCGCAACCTGCGCGAGGATGGCTGGAGCAAGATCCGGAGGGGATTGACCACGGTGCAGGAAGTGCTGCGCGTCACGCAGGAATTTTGATGGCGACGTTCTTCTTTCGCGCCGTCGCGGCAGACGGGAAATTGCGCACGGGGAGCCTGACGGGCGAGACCGAGAAAGTGGTCGCCCGCGAACTCCGCAAGCAGGGGCTGATGCCGGTATATGTGGGCGTGGCCCCCAAGAAGTCCTCGGTCGAGCTGAAACTGCCCAGCTTCTCCTCGAGACGCCGGCGGGACGTTCTGTTTTTCACGCAGGAACTGTCGACCCTGCTGAATGCAGGCGTCCCGCTGGATCGCGCACTTTCGATTACAGCCGAGATTACCGAGCGGCCGGGCTTTCGCTTCATCACGCTGGATGTGCTCCGCGTGCTCAAGAGCGGCAAGTCGATGGCCGACAGCCTGGCCACCCATCCCGAGTACTTTTCCGATCTGTACGTGAACATGGTGCGGGCCGGAGAGGCCAGCGGAGCGTTGGCGCCGGTTTTCGAACGGCTGAGCGAGTTCGAGCGCTCCCGGGACGATCTGCGCAACTACATCATCTCGTCCATGATCTATCCCGGGCTGCTGACGCTGGTAGGCATCGGCTCGATCTTCGTGCTGCTGAACTTCGTGGTGCCGCGATTCGCCGCCGTATTTTCGGATTCACACCTGAAGACGCCGCTGCCCATGGAGATCCTGCTCCAGGTGAGCCAGGTGGTGCGGGAGTATGCCTGGCTGGCCGGCCTGATCCTGGTGGCCGGCGCGGCGGGATCGCGCTATTACATCAGCACGGCCCAGGGCCGTTTGAAATGGGATAAATCGCGGCTGGGCATCCCCCTGCTGGGCGACGCGCTGCGCAAGGCGGAGACGGCCCGTTTCGCGAGGGCCATGGCCACCCTGGTGGCCAACAGCGTGCCGCTGGTGCAATCCATCCGGATCGCCGCGGCGATCCTGAACAATCGCTTTATCGCGGGAGGCCTAGAGGTCGTCTCGCAGGGCGTGAAGCGCGGCGAGGGAATCGCCACACCGCTGCGCCGTGCCGCGGTCTTTCCACCGCTGGCCGCCCATTTGCTGACGGTCGGCGAAGAGACCGGCCGGCTCGACCAGATGTTCGCCCGCATGGCGGACATCTATGAGGCGGACACGCGGGCTTCCATCAAGCGCTTCACCACGATCTTCGAGCCGCTGGTGATCCTGGTGATGGGTATCCTGGTAGGTGCGCTGATATTGAGTATTATGCTGGCCATCACCAGCATTAACGAGGTAGCCGTGTGAGAGAAAGAAACCGAGCGAGGAAACCAAGACGCAGGGCGGGTATCACCCTGATCGAGATGCTGGTGGTGGTGACCATCATCGCGCTATTCGCGGCGCTGGTGGCCCCCCGCATGCTCAAGCAGAGCGATCATGCGCGCGTGACCCTGGCCCACGCGCAGATCAATTCGTTCATGACCGCCCTGGGGAGCTACAAGCTGGATACCGGGACGTTTCCGTCCAACGAGCAAGGACTGCAGGCGCTCCGCCTCAAACCGGAGAACGTCGGCCAGTGGAACGGCCCCTACCTGCCGCAGGACATCCCCACAGATCCCTGGAACCATCCCTACAACTATAAGTATCCCGGTGATCATGGCGATGAGCCGGATGTGATCTCCTACGGCGCGGACGGCCAGCCGGGGGGCGACGGCCTCAATGCCGATATTGTTAGCTGGAAAGCGCAGTAGCACGGGAGCCGGCACCGGGGGCGCGCGCGGCATCACGCTGCTGGAGATGCTGGTGGTGGTGGCGCTGATCGCCCTGCTGGCGGGGCTCACCTTTCCATCGGTCTCGGCAGGTCTGGACAGCGTGCGCCTGCGGTCGGCCACCAATTCGGTGGTCGCCTTTTTGAACGCCGCGCTGAGCCGCGCCGACCGGAGGCAGGAGGCAGTCCAGCTTTCGGTCTCGATCGATCACAACGCTCTCTGGGTCGATTCCGTCGAACCGGGATTCGTGCGCCGGCTGGAGATGCCCGAGGGTATCCGCATTGAAGAGGTGCTTCCCAAACTGGCGATGGAGGAGCGCGGCCCGCGGCGCTTTCTGCTGCTGCCTGGAGGGACGCCGCCGCGCATTGGTGTGCAGATCGTCAATAGCCGGGGCAACCGGCGCCTGGTTCGCGTCGATCCGACCACGGGCGTGCCGAATGTGGAGGATCCGGAGCAGAAATGAGAAAACACGCCGGTCGCCGCGAGCGTGGATTCACGCTTCTCGAACTGCTGGTGGCCACCGTCATCATGGGTATTGCCGTGGTGGGCCTGATGGCCGCGATTTCCACCTCGGTGCGCAACGCCTCCCGGTTGAGCGACTACGACCGTGCGACGCTGCTGGCCCGCTCCAAAATGGACGAGTTGTTGATGGCGCAGCCTCTGCCCTTGAACACCGAATTGAGTGGGCCGTTCGATCCGGTGCTGCTGGCCGGCGACGAAGGCGGCTGGCGCGCGCGGGTAACTCCGTTCGAGTTGCCCCCGCGGCCGACGATCGGCGCTCCGGCGCTCGACCGGGTGGAACTTCAGGTGTGGTGGAAGACCGGCGGCCAGGAGCATACCTTCCGCCTGGATGCCTACCGCACGCGATTTCTCACACAAATGGATGTGACCGGGATGCTGCCGCCGCAATGAGACGCCCTGCCGCTATTTCGCCCGGAGCGACAACCCGGCGCCGCCGGAGCGCGGGGGTGACGCTGATCGAGGTGCTGATCGCCGTCACCTTGCTGAGCCTGCTGGTGACCGGGGTGATGCTGGCCATGCGCGTGGGGCTGAGCGCGCTCAGCCGCACCAACAGCCGGCTCATGACCAACCGGCGGATCGCGGGGGCGGAGCGGATCCTGCAGGAGGAACTGGAGGGTCTGGTGCCGACCATGGCCTTCTGCGCGGGCAACAGTGAGGGCTCGATCAGCAGGTTGCCGTTCTTCCAGGGTGAACCCGCATCCATGCGGTTTGTTTCGACTTATTCGCTTCAGGGGGGCTGGCGTGGAGCCCCGCAGATTCTGGAGTTCCAGGTGGCCTCTGGCGACCAGGGCAAAGGGGTGCGCCTGGTAGTGAACGAGATCCCTTACACCGGCCCGGCGGGCAGCGGCCGCCTCTGCGCCGGACCGCCGCTGAGCTTTAAGCCGATCGAGGTGACGCCACAGTCGTTCGTGCTGGCCGACAAGCTGGAGTTCTGCCGGTTCTCCTTTCTGGAGGTCTCCCTGCCGCCGGATCCGCCGCACTGGCGGCCGGACTGGGTAGCGCCGCGCTGGCCGCTGGCCATCCGGGTGGACATGCGCCCGCTCGATGCGGAGTCCTCGCGTTTGCCGCTGACGACCGTAACCGCGCGCATTCGCGTGAATCGGCTGCAGGAGGCGACATACAGCGATGAGCAGTAATCGCAGGCTCCTGCGCCCGAATCACACGCGTAAGCAGGCAGGCAGCGCTCTGCTGGCCGTGCTCTGGCTCAGCGCGGCACTGGGCGCGATCGCCTTCTCTCTGGCCAATACCGTCCGCGGCGAGACCGAGCGCACCTCTACCTCGGTGGACGGACTGCGGAGCTACTATCTGGCCACGGCGGCGGTGGACCGGACTCTGAATTACATGCAATGGCTGGCCATGTACGGAGAAGGACGCTACTACCGGCCGGGCATGCCTGTACTGCGCATGTCCTTCCCGGACGGAGAGGCGGCCGTGGAAGTAATTCCCGAGACCTCCAAACTGAATATCAATACCTGCCGCCCGGAGAACCTGCTGCGGCTGCTCGTAGCCCTGGGGATGGATCCGAGCGCCGCGCAATCCCTGGTGGACGCGATTCTCGACTGGCGGACGCCCAGGGGGGAGATGGGGCCGTTTGATGCATTTTATCTGGGCCAGGATCCGTCTTTTCGCGCACGTCATGCGTCTTTTGAAGAGATTGAGGAGCTTTTGCTGGTTAGAGGCATGACACCCGGCCTGTTTTATGGTAGTTACGATCCGGCACCGGAAAGCCCCGGCGTGCCCGCACGGCTGATACCGCGGGGCGGGCTGCGGGATTGCGTCTCTGTGTATGGCGCCACGGACCGGTTCGACGTGAATACGGCCCACCCGGCAGTTCTGGCGGCGGCCGGAGTCCCTCCGGAAGTCATTGCGATGATCGTAGAGCAGCGCCGCGTGAAGCCCTTTACGATGGAAGACCTGGGCAATATGGCCCAGCCAGGCGCGACCTGGCTGGGACGGCTGCGGGTAGGTGGAACTTCGATGTTTACGCTGCGGGCGACTGCCCGGCTGCGGCAGCAGAACGGCAAGCTTTCCGATCTTCGGCGCTCGGTAGGGGCCTTGATCAAGCTGAAGCCCAAGAACAGCGACGCACCGTATCACATCCTGCGCTGGTACGATTTTTTGTGGAGTACAACCCCTCCATTGTTTTGATTTCACATCGCGCTCCATGAACCTTCGAAACCTGTTTGCATTCGGGACCGGCATTGGCATCGAACTCGGGGAACAGAGCCTCGAGATCGTAGTGGCGCAGGTACGCCCCTGGGGAATTACCGTCTCCGGAAAGATGATGATCGCCGATTTCCGCACACGACCGGTGGCGGAGTGGAGCGCCGAGTTTCACGCTTTTGTGAAGCGGGCCGGTGCCGGACACCTGAGCGCCACCGTGCTGCTGCCGCGCAACGAGACAATCGTGCGGCAGATCGCCCTGCCCGGTGTGGCCGCCAAGGATATCGAAGCCGCTCTGTCGTTTCAGTTGGACAGCCTGCACCCGTACGGCGAAGACGAAGTATTGTGGGGCTGGCGGAAGCTCGGAAACGGCCAGATCCTGATCGGGTTGATGCGCCGGGAAGCTCTGGAGCGCTATGTCGAGATGTTCGCCGAAGCGGGAATCCCGCTGGCGGCCTTTACCTTCTCGGCCAGCGCGGCACACGCCGCGGCGCGCATGATCGAAGGGCCTCCGGCGGAAGGCTTTGTAGCCGTGATCCGTTCCTCCGGCGGGCCGCTGGAGATCTACGGGGAGGGCCCCGGCCGTCCTCTGTTCTCGGCGGAATTTGAATTGCCGCCGGAGCGGGCGGTAGCCTTGGCGGCCGCGGAACTGCGCCTGCCGCCGGACGCCGCCCAGGTCCCGCCGGAAAAGATTCTGCCGGTACCACGCGTGAACCCCGTGGAAAACGATCTGTCGCGCGACGCCTTGCCATATGCCGCGGCGCTGGCCGGCGCCTGCCCCTGGCTGGCCGCCTCCGCCAATTTGCTCCCGGCGGAGCATCGCAAGAGCACGTCCCGAACGGCCCTGATTTCCACGGCGGCGCTGGGGGCGGTGGTTGTAGGACTGGCGGCCGTGTCGCTGGCGTTTGCCGGCCTCCAGGATCGCCGTTACCTGGGCAAGCTGGAAGAGGAGATCCGCATGGTGGCGCCGCAGGCGCAAAGAGCCGGCGCCCTGGATCGGAAGATCGAGCAGACGCGCAACCGGGCGACGGAGCTGGATCGCTTCCGCACCCGCACGCGCCAGGATCTGGAAGCTCTGACCGAACTCTCGCGCGTGCTCGCTCCTCCGGTGTGGACCAACTCGATGGAGATCGCCCGCGACACGGTGACTTTGCAGGGCGAAGCGGAGGAGGCGGCCAAGCTGGTCAAGGTTCTCGACTCCTCTCCGCTGTTTCAGAACTCGGAGTTGAGTCCGATCGGGAAAGTCGGCGCCAATGAGCTGTTCCGCATCCGCACGCATCGGGAGGAGCGCAAGTGACCCGGGGGACACTGGACCGGCGCACGGGAATCCTGTTCGGCGTCGGAGTAGTGGCGATCCTGCTGCTCCGCTTCGTGGTGTTCGCGGATCGCACGCCCGCCGTGGTCGAGACCACCGAAACGGTGCCCGTGGCGGAGCGGCGGCTGGCGCGGCTGCGTCAACTGGCGGCCTCGGTGCCCGGCAAGGAGCAGGTACTGAAGCAGGTCAGCGCGGAGCTGGCAACCCGCGAAAAGGGCATGCTGGTCGCGGAAACCGCGGCCCAGGCGCAAGCCCAATTGCTCGAGACCGCCCGGCGCATAGGGAAGACCTCCGGCATCGATTTGCGGGGTTCCGAAGATATGCGCGTCGTGCCGATGGGGCAAGATTACGCCGAGGTCTCGGTCACCATGTCGTTCGACTGCACCATCGAGAAGCTGGTGAACTTTCTGGCGGCGCTGGGCAACGAGCCGGGCCTGATCGCCACCAGTGATTTGCAGATCCGCCCCTCCAACCCGAAAGAGAAGATCATCGCCGTACGGCTCCGCTTCGCCGGCGTAGGGCCGCGCAAGCTGGTGCCTGAAAAGAAAGGAACGAGTTCGTTTTGAGGCGCAAGGTGTTGCTGGTGAACCTGGTCCTGTTGCTGCTGGCGGCAGCCGGGGTATGGCGCCTGCATTCGGCCTGGCAGGTCGAGCAGGCTCGCGAGCAGGCGATGGCGCAAAGAAAGACCAGGCCGCTGCCTCCGCCGCCGCACACGCCATTGTCTAAGCCCGCGGACCTGCGTCCCGCCGATTACCTGGATATCGCGCAGAAAAATCTGTTTTCACGGGACCGCAATCCCATTGTCGTGGTGGAGACCAAGGCGCCTCCGCCCAAAGTGATGCCACCGCTACCTATCTTTCGCGGCGTCATGAATCTGGGCGACGGACCGATGGCGATTTTGAGTGAGAAGAAAGGCGCTTTGGACCGGGACTTCCGGCCCGGCGACAGGATCGGGGAGTTCACCCTGGTGGCGGTCAACAGCAGCGAAGTCGTGCTGGAGTGGGACGGCAAACAAATTCGCAAGCCGGTGGAAGAGCTGGAGGATCACACCGCTCCGCATTCCGAACCGCCACCGGCGCCGGCGGCTGCGCCTCGGGCCCCGGCTCGTCCGCCGCAGCCGGCAAGCCAGCTTCCGGCGCGGGCCGAGCCCGGAGTAGACATCGGTAGAGGGCTGCACGCCTGCGTCCCCGGCGATACATCGCCGGCGGGGACTACCTCCAACGGGCTGCGGAAGGTAGTGGAGCCGGGAGTCTTCGGCCAGCAGTGCTGGTGGGAGCCGGCCAAGTAAGTGCCCTGAGATACATGGCATTTCCGAGCCGCGACCATCCGTGGGCGCGCCAGTACGGGAACGCTCAAGTAAAAGGCGAAGGCCAAGGAAACAGCAGGCAAGAGGAGTCAGGAAATGAAAGTATGCATTCTTTTTCTCATGGGGATGGCCGCGCTGGCGGCCGCCGACAAGCCGGCCAACCGGAAGGCGGCCAAGCCGGCCGCGAGCAAGACCGCCAAGACCGCGAAAGCAGCCGCTCCATTGACCATACCCGCAGGCGCGGTGGAAGATGCACGGGATCCCTACACCTATCACTTCAGTGATCCCCAGGGAAAGAAGTGGATCTACCGCAAGACGCCATTCGGAGTTGTGCGATTTGAGGACAAACCCGATCCCAAGGATGCGGATGCAGCAGCGCGCCAGCGCCGCCAGGAGATTGATTCGACCACCGCGGTGGAAGACGGAGAATACATCCGTTTCACCCGTCCCGGCCCGTTCGGCGCCCTAAAGTGGCAGCACAAAAAGACGGAGCTGGACGACACCGAAAAAGCCATCTGGGAGAAGGCGCAGGCGCAGCGCGCCGCGGCTTCCGGGAAAGGATCGCAAGACTAAGGCATGCACATGAACTGCTGGATTCGATGCGCGTCGATCACCCTTCTGGGGGCGATGTTTCTGGCTGCGCAGCCCAATCCGCCGCTGATCTACGTGCCACGGCCGGCACAACAGCAGGGGCAGCCGGCTCGCCCGCAACAGGGGCAGCAGCCCGCACAGCCGCAAGCTGCACAGCCGCAAGCGGCACAACCGCAGGCCGCACAACCGCAGGCGGCACAGCCCGGGCAGCCGCAACCGGCGCAACCGCAGCCAAGCGCGCCTGCGCCCGGTGCTCCCGCCGCGCAGCCTCCGGCCACTCCGCGAGCCACCATGACCGAAGCCGGCGGTTTCCTTCTGGATAACGTATCTCTGCTCCAACTGATCGATATCCTGGCCAAGCGGCTGAAGATCAACTACATCCTGGATCCGCGATTCAAGGGCGGCAGCGTCACCATCCACACTTACGGCGAAGTACGGCCGACCGAGCTGATGCCCCTGCTCCAGACCATCCTGCGGATGAACGGCGGGGCCATCGTACAGGTAGGCGACCTCTACCGCATTGTGCCGGTGAACTCCGTGAGCCAGCTCCCGATCCGGCCGACAGTCAACGGCAAAGACTTCGCTGACGATGAGCGCATGGTCTTCAACATGATTTTCCTGAAGTACACCACGGCCACTGAGGTATCCAAACTGCTGGAACCGTTTCTAGGCGAAGGCTTCAAGATGAGCGTCTATGAACCGGCCAATCTGATCATGCTGCTGGATACCAGCCGGAGCATGCGCCGGACCATGGAACTGATTGCGCTGTTCGACAGCGACAGCTTCGCCGGGCAGCGCGTACGCCTGTTCAATACCCGGCACAGCCAGCCGACCGATCTGGTGAAAGAGCTCGACTCGGTTTTCAAAGCCTACGCGCTTTCAGAGAAAAACGCCGCAGTACGCTTCATTCCCATCGATCGGATCAACACCGTAATCGGAGTCGCTCCTAATCCCGGCATCTTCACCGAGGTGGAGCGATGGGTCAAGAAGCTGGATGCTCCCGCCAAGACCCCAGCCGGTGCAATCAACAACTTTGTCTACCGGCTGAAGTACGGCCGGGCGGAAACCATCGCTATGGCCATTATGGGTCTCTATACCGGCCAAGGCATGATGATGGGCTACGGCATGGGCATGATGGGGATGGGTATGGGCTACGGCGGGATGGGGATGGGTATGGGCTACGGTGGCATGGGCTACGGTGGCATGGGCTACGGTGGCATGGGCTACGGCGGCATGGGCTACGGTGGCATGGGCTAGGGCGGCATGGGCTATGGCGGCATGGGCTATGGCGGCATGGGGTACGGCGGAATGGGGTACGGCGGAATGGGCTATGGCATGGGATATGGCAGCCCGCTATCGATCAGTCCAAGCGGCAACACGACGCCTCCCGCAACGACCACCGCATCAGGAACCACCGGCACGGATCTGACCGGCCGGTATCTTGGCTCTGCCACCGGCTCTGCCCAAAGCGCGATGGCACGCATTCCGCACGTAATTCCCAACCCATTTGACAATACCCTGCTGGTGCAGGGCACTCCGCAGGAGTGGGAGCAGATCAAGCAGTTATTGGAACAATTGGATATTCCGCCGCGCCAGGTGCTGATTGAAGCCAAGATCTACGAAGTGGACCTGACCGGGCAGTTTCAGGGCGGCGTCGAATCTTATTTGCAGAAGCTCGGAGAGTCGTTTTCAAGCGCCACCGGCGGATCGGGATCCTCCGGGACCGGCAGCGGGTCCGGTTCAAGCGGGGGGTCGGTCACAGTGCCGTTTACGCGAAGCCTGCTGGGTGCCGCCAGCGGCAGCGGACTGCAACTGAGCTCCGGCTTTTTGGTGGGACACAGCCGCGAGTTGCTGGCGGTGCTGACCGCCCAGGAACAGACCACCCGGGCCAAAGTCATTGCAGCACCCAGCGTGATGGCTACCGACAGCATCCCGGCCAGTATCCAGGTAGGCGCGTCCGTGCCGACCCTAAGCTCCCAAGCGGTTTCGGGGGTCCAGTCGGGGGGAAGCTCGTTGTTAAACAACACCATCAGCAACCAGAGAACGGGCGTGTGATTGAACATCATGGCCCGTGTGAACTCCAGCGGTATCGTGACCCTGATGATCAACCAGAGCGTCAGCGCGCCGCAGCCGACCACGACCTCCAGCATTCAGTCGCCATCCTTCTCGCAACGCACCGTGCAGACGCAGGTGACGGTTCAGGACGGGGACACGATCGCCATCGGGGGCATCATCCAGGAAGACAACACCTGGAGTTCGAGCGGAATTCCATTCCTGCACCGCCTGCCGGTGGTCGGCATGGCCTTTGGATCCAAGAGCACGAACAAGTCCCGCACGGAACTGGTGGTGTTCCTGACCCCGCGGGTGATCTACGATACCAATCAGGTCGTGGAAGCCTCCGACGATCTGAGTTCTCAACTGAAACATCTGCAAAAATTGATACGGGAAAAAAACTGATGCGGGAGCGCTAAAACCGCGCGATGGGTGGGGTGCGATGGGCTCGATCGAACGACGCTGGTTTCATGCTTTTCTGACCGCGCTCTTCGGAGCTTCAGTGCGATTGGTCGCGCAGGCCGAAGGTTCCCCTGAGCCGGAACTGCTTCGGCTTTCGCGGAACGGCTGGGTCCCCAATAACGACCGTCTGCCGGTATTGCTCTATCGCTCCGCGGTCCGGCCCGGCCGGGCGGATCCGGCATCGGCGTTCGAAACAATTTTCGAACGGAATGGCTGGCCGCCCCAGTGGCGCAACGGCGTATACCCGTTCCACCATTACCACTCCACCGCACACGAAGTATTGGGCTTCGCCGGAGGATGGGGCAGGATCGTGCTGGGCGGAGAGAATGGCCGCGAAGTCACCGTCCGGGCAGGGGATGTCGCCGTCCTGCCCGCCGGCACCGGTCACTGCAAATTAGAAGCAAGCTCCGATTTTCTGGTGGTGGGCGCGTATCCACCGGATCAGCATTGGGACATCTGCCGTAGCGCCCCATCGCCCACAGCCATCGAGCGCATGGCCCGCCTGCCGTTCCCCAAGGTCGATCCCGTCAGAGGTCCCTCCGGGGCGCTCACGCGCTCCTGGCGCTAGACTGCCGGGTCGCCCACCGTGGCGTGCGCTTTAGCGCGCAGCGTCGACGCTCTCGTCGACGTTTTGGATGGCTTCAAATCACCGGGACGCTCTACTAGTGCAGAACTACTTTCGCCAAGCCCGTATTCCCGGCGCTGTCCACCGTGCGCAGCACCACCAGGTGCTCGCCCGAACCCAGGTTGTCCAGCGCAAGCACGAACTTCTCGCGGTGGGAATCGACCACGCCATCCGAGGCTTCGAGCGGCACCCAGGCGGCCGCATCCAGCGAATATTCGCAACGCCGTAGCTGCGAGCCGCTGTCGCTAGCCTCGAATTCGATCTCGGCGTGAGTGCCGCTTTGCCGCACTGGACCAACCGTGACGACCGGGGGCGTATTGTCCACCAGCACAGGCGAACTGATGAGGTCGGCATCCCGCGCCGAGGGCGGCGGATTGACCTCACGGTCCGAGGCGGTCACCCGGAAGTAGTATTTGCCGTCCGCCAGCACATCGCCGTCGAAAGTGAACGAGTTCTCATGCAGGTTGCCCTTGAGGAGCTTCCATTGGCGCTCGTCGTCGCCCCGGAAATAGAGGCTGTAGACCAGGCGGTCGCCGTCCGGATCGTCCGCCTGCCAGGTGATGTTGATCTGCTGGGCCGCGGCGCGAGAGAGGGTCTGCGTAGGTGTGCCGGCCGGAGTTCCCGCGGTCGCTTCTCCGGTATCGGTGACAGTCACCGTATAGGGTGAGGAGGCAGCCTGTGGAGCAACGGATTTAGCCATGGTGCTGGCGCCCATCTGGCTCACCACGGTAATACTGCGGACCACCGGAGGCGAGTTCTGCGGCAGATAGGCCACACTCACGTTATCGAGTACCGGCGTGCTTCCGGAAGCCCCTGAGAACTCCGTCTTCCACTGAATATAGCGGGCGTTGGGGCTGCTGATGCGCGACCCCTCCGGGTCGGCCAGCGGCTCGGACCAGTCGCTCCACGTGCGGTCCGGCTTCGCGGAGTTGCCCGACCGCGTGCGAAACTGAATCCGCGTGCCGGCGGGAAGGCCGCCGCGCCAGCTCAGATTGCCCCAGCGCGCGGCGGTGCCGGCGTCGTGCACCGGAGACTCGTAGAAACCGCTGGCGCCGGGATGCTCGTCCAGGCGGTAGATTCGCCCCATGTTGCCGGTAGCCGCCAGAATCGAATGACTGGCAGGCAGCAGGCGCGTCGCCTCGCCCTCGTTGGTTTGCAGGACAAGCGTCACTTTGCGATCGGGCGAAAGGCCGTAGATCCGTCCGTTGCCATCGGTCGAAAACAGAATCTGGTTTTGGAGCAGCAGGAGATCGTAAACATTCTCCTCCTTGGAACTCCACAGGGTCTCCACCGTGTTGTCCGGATTGATCCGATAGACCGCGGATTTCTCGACGCCGGCCAGGTCCACGACCGGATTGAATTGCGTCGTAACCTGCGTCGTGGCGGCCGCCGCCGCGGCTTGCGCCTGCTTGTTGGGATCCTGCTGCGGTTTGATTTCCGCTCCCGGCTGCGAATTCTGGGCATCCACGGTGATGGAAGTGGTGCCTCCGCTGACCACGGCCCCGGAAGAAATGGCCTGGCTGGACTGCACCGTGCTCTGGATACGTTTCGCCAGAGAACCGCCCAGAGCCGCGGCATAGACCGAGCCGTCGCTCGAAGGCACAATGGCGCGGATCTCGGGCAGGTTGGCATCGTAGAGCACGAAGGCTTTGTCTTTTCCCGAGATGCGATAGAGGATGCCGTTCGGTTCGGTACCGGCCAGTAGCCGGCCCTGGCTATCCACTGCCAGGCCGGTGATGTGCGCCTGCCCGGTTTCGTAGTACAGCTCACCCTGGCCGGGTCCGGTAACGCGGTAGATGCGCCCCTGGTCGCCGGTGCCTACGTAGAGCGTGCCGTCCGGCCCCGCGGCCAGCGCCCAGATGTAGCGGGCCTTGGGCGCGAAATACTCGGTGGCTTTGCCGTTTTCAATGCGATAGACCTTGCCGTCCGGCGAAGTACCGGCGTAGAGCACCCCTTTTCGGTCGAGCGCCATGGCGAACACTTCAGGCTGCTCGGCGGTCCACACCAGCGAGGCTTTGCCTGCCGCATCCACACGGAAAACGCGCCCCCGGTGGCCGGTGCCGACAAACAGCGTCCCACCGGGACTCTCGGCCACGCTCCAGATGATGGGCTGATCGGACGAAAACACCGTCTCGATCTTGGGGGCGAGCGTCAGGCGGCCGTCGCGGCTGAGCGAAACTCCCTCAAAGCGCCCGCGGATGAAGTCGCCATAAGTGTTCATCTCCCAGGCGGTGGTGCCGGAAGCCCACACCCACACCGCGGACAGCAGAAGAGGCGCGGCCAGCCGAATCACCCTGTTGCCGATTGGATTCATTCCTTCACTTCCACTTGGATCGTTTTCGAACCGGTGATCACCACATCGCCGGCGTCGATTTCGAGCTCGGCTATCTTGGAGTTGCGCGTCTGGGCGATCCCGCCGGATGTGCTCTGCGAGGCGGAGAGAATCAGCGCTACCGAGGGCGGCGGATCGGGAAAATCCTGCCCCTCCAGTTGAAAAGCCGGATCCGCGCGCCAGACACGGACGTAGGCCTTGGTGTTGGCGCGTAGGCTGTTCACGGTAGAGATCAACTGGTCGGCGGATTTCGGCAGGCTGCCGATCAACTGTCGGTATTCGGTCACGTTGGTGGTATTGCCGTCTGCCACGGTGAAATACAGCGGACCGGGGGGCGCGCCCAGCGGCACCGCATATTCCAGCTTACGCACCGTTTCGGCGCCGTTTTCGCCCATCAGCACTGTGGTCAGCTCCACTTTTTCACCGGCGCGGACCTCTTTGCGCGCCACCGAGACGCCATCAATCTGCAACTGCTTCTTCTCGTCGAAGGCCTCAACGGAAACCGCCACCTTTTTCACCTGGAGACTTTCGAAGCCGCTTTGCAGCACGTATGCCAGGGGTACAGCGGTGGATAGCGAGGCCAGGATGGCGGAACCGGTATCGGCGGCAAACATGTTGTTCAGCTTCACGGGCACGGTGGATCCCTGGAACTCGATCTCGCCGGTGACCCGCAGGCTGGAAGCCCCCATGGTTCGCTCGGTCGTATCGATGGCGGAGAAGACCGCCATCTGCACCAAAAGCGGCGCCAGGAAGCGGTCGTTGACCATGCGCATCTGGTAGCCGTCGAGCTTGCGCCCGCCGCGTGAAACGGTGATGGAAACCGGAGCCATCGTCGCGGCGCGCCCCAGTTCGCCGGAAATGGCCGTATTGCGGTCCTCCAGAATGGTGCCGAGCAGTTCCTTGGGCGTCGAAATTTTAAAGGATGTTGTCAGCACCGGCAGCAGGGTCAGGACTTCGGACCGGGCGAAAGGCAGCGCCGTCGGTCCGCCGGCGAGGAATCGATGCCCGAAGGCATAGATGCGGTTGCCGTCGATGTGAGTTACCGTCCCGTCGGCTCCCACGCTGAGATCCCCGGTCATTAGCTCCACGCTGATCATGGAACCGGGCTTCAAAGAAGCTGGATTGCCCAGGCGCGTGCCGACCCGTCCGCCGCCGGAGAGGCCTTGCATCGGCTCCAGGCCGAGCGCGCGCAACTGCGGCGCAAATTGATCGATGGTCGTCCGCGTGAAGCCGTTAAACGCGATCGGCGTGGCAATATCCACCAGCCGAGCCCCGCCGGCCTGCACTTCCTGCGGCTTGGGGAGGTGGCTGGTCAAGTCCTTATCAGCCAGGGTTACCGGCTTCCGTGCCACCTGGACAGGTGGACCGCTGGCCACGCGCAGCATTTCTTCAATAGGACGGATTCCCGCAATCGGTTCTTTGGCATACGGAAAGGCCATCGCTACCGCGCCGACCAGCCGTCCGTCGATATAGACCGGGCTGCCACTCATTCCCTGGAGAACTCCGGTCCGCTCCAGGGGGCCGCCGGAGAGCCGGCCGAGGATCAATGACTGTTTCGGGCCGATCGAATTTTCAAGCACTCCCAGGATTTCCACCTGAAAGTCCTCCACACGATCGCCCGAAAAGACCGTTCTGCCGATTCCGTGCATCCCGGAGCGGACGTCCCGTAAGGGAAGAATGGCGGTTTGCGCGGAGACGGCCGCAACTATCGCAAAGAACGCCGGCAGGAACAGTCGTGGCACTTTACTATTCTATCCTGTGTCACTTTCACAGACGCTCTGATTCTATGCCGGGTTCCCACACCGGGAGATTGGCGGCCCGGAAGCACCGGCGTTTGCCGCTCGCGGGGCGGCTGCCGGATTCTGCCTTGGTATGATGGCTGAAGGCTCGCTGACTGCCCATGACCGCTTCTGCGCCTCCCGCTCCCCCCGCCAAGAGATTGTCCTGGGCTGTCATCGCCTGGTGCGGCGCGCTGCTGGTGCTTTGCTACGCGCCGGTGCTGTGGCGGCTGGTACGCCAGTGGAACAACGATCCGGACATGGGCCACGGCTTTTTCGTGCCCTTGATCGCCGGGTACATCGCCTGGCAGAAACGGGACGAACTGGCCCGCACCGAGGCATCGCCAAGCTGGTGGGGGCTCGCCCTGGTGGTTCTGGGCTGCCTGCAGCTCTACGTAGCTACGCTGGGGGTGGAGCTGTTTCTGGCCCGGACCGCATTTCTGATCTCTCTGGTAGGCGCCGTGCTTCTGCTGGGCGGTCCTCCTTACCTGCGATTGTTCGGATTTCCCCTGTTTTTGCTCCTGTTTATGGTGCCGATTCCGGCAATCCTCTACAACCGGATTACTTTCCCGCTGCAACTGCTGGCGAGCCAGGCAGCCAATGGAGCGCTGACCGTCCTGCAGATCCCGGTATTTCGCGAGGGCAATATCCTGGAGCTGGCCCGCCAGAAGCTCTCGGTGGTGGAGGCTTGCAGCGGCATCCGGTCGCTTCTGTCCCTCAGCGTCCTGGCGCTGGTTTATGGCTATTTTTTCGAGAAAAAGGGATGGATGCGGGTGGTCATTTTTCTGGCAACTATTCCGATCGCCATTGTGGCCAACGCCGGCCGAGTGACGCTCACGGGAATCCTCACAGAATACAAGCCGGAACTGGCCGAGGGATTTTTCCACTCGGCATCGGGCTGGGTGATCTTCATGATCGCCCTGGCGATCCTGGTCTTCTTCCATCAGCTGCTCACCCGCGTCTATGCCTTTCTGCACAGAAAGCATTAGGCCAACTTCGTACTATAGATAACGGTACTATAACTAGTACCACTTGGAAGTTCGTTCGACAGTGCACCATACCGTAACTCCAGGAGTTATATAAGAGAGATGCCACCCTGCTATGTCTGGCCAACCACCCGCCGCCGCCCGGGACGAGGAGTTCACTGCGCCTTCTGCTCTCTGCTCCGTGCTGGTATCTGGCGAGAGAAATAGATGGCGCCAGTACCACTTCGGGTTCTCATCATAGAGGACAGTGAAGACGACGCTTTGCTGCTGCTCCGGGAACTACGCCGGGCCGGATATGATCCCTCGTCTCAGCGCGTGCAGACCAAGGCCGAGTTGGAGGAGGCTTTACAGCAGCGCTGGGAACTGATCCTTTCCGACTACACGCTGCCCCAATTCGGCGCCTTGGAAGCGCTGCACGTTTTGCAGGAGAAAGGCCAGGACCTTCCCTTCATCGCCGTTTCCGGAACTGTTACGGAGACCACCATCCTGGCGGCCATTAAAGCCGGCGCCGGCGATTATCTGATGAAAGACAACCTGACGCGTCTGGGCGCCGCAGTGGATCGGGAGTTGCGCGAGGCCATGGGGCGGCGCGAACGGCGGCGGCTGGAGGAACAGCTCCGGCACGCCCAGAAGATGGAAGCCGTGGGCCGGCTGGCCGGAGGAGTGGCTCATGACTTCAACAATCTGCTCACGGTGATCACCGGCTATAGCGATTTGCTGCTCGCGGGTCAGGATCTGGCCCCGGCACAGCGGACGGCGCTCGAAGAGATCCGCAAGGCTTCCGAACGCGGCGGCGCGCTGACCCACCAACTGCTGGCCTTCAGTCGCCGGCAGCCGCTGACCCCCAAGGTCGTCCGGCCCAATGAACTGGTCGCCAACATGGAAAAGATGCTGCGGCGCCTCATCGGCGAGGACGTACAGCTCACCACCATTCCGGCCACGACGGGAACCATCAAAACCGACCCCGGCCAGTTGGAACAGGTGATCATGAACCTGGTGGTGAACGCACGGGACGCCATGCCCCAGGGCGGCAAGCTCACCATCGAGACCGGCGACTTTCTGCTCGACGATCCGTTTACCGCCACCAGCCTCGATCTGAAGCCCGGCGCTTACGTGATGCTGGCCATCAGCGATACCGGAATCGGGATGGATGCCGAGACACGCTCCCATCTGTTTGAGCCGTTTTTCACGACCAAAGCTCCGGGACGCGGGACCGGCCTCGGCCTGGCTACCGCTTACGGCATCATCCGGCAGAGCGGAGGATCGATTCTGGTCTACAGCGAACCGGGGCACGGCACAACGCTCAAGATCTACCTGCCCAGGGTGCCGGACCACAATGGCGGGGAACAACCGGCGCAGACGCCGGAAGCCGATATCGCCGGATCGGAGACCATCCTGGTGGTGGAAGATGAAGACCGGGTTCGCAAGCTGATCTGCGAGGTCCTCCTGGCGAAGGGCTACCGGGTACTGGAGGCCATTCGTGGGGAAGAGGCGGTTGCCATCTGCAAAGGCCACGCCGGCGCGATCGACCTGGTGGTAGTGGATGTCGTCATGCCGCAGATGAGCGGACCGGACGTAGTGCGGCAGTTGCAGGAAGCCCGCCCCAGCCTGAAAGTACTTTATATGTCCGGCTATACCGATGAGGCAATCATGCAGCACGGCATTCTGGCCTCCGGCTCGGCCTTCCTGCAGAAGCCGTTCATGCCCAACACGTTGGCCCGCAAAGTCCGGGAAGTGCTAAACGCGCAGAACAGCTCGGCGGAAAACGGGAAGCACTAGCGCGCGTGTGCAAACCGGGGACTGGCACGAATTTCGCCGCACGTGCGAAATTCGTTGCCTGTACCCGGTTTGCCCATACACTAGCACCAGCTCAAGCGGCGGGACCGGGCGAGGCCGGCTTTTCCGTGTCCAGCTCGCGGTGCACCGCGTCCAGCACGCCATTGACGAACTGCACCGATTCTTCGTTGGAGAACTTGCGCGCCAACTCCAGCGCCTCATCGATGATCACGGGCACGGGCGTATCGGCGTGCATCATCTCCTGCACGGCCAGGCGCAGAATGTTGCGGTCCACGGCCGGCATACGCTCCATGCGCCAGTGCTCGGCATGCTGAGTGATTCGCCGGTCGATCTCCGCGACATTCTCCACCGCCCCCTGAACCAGGTCCAGCAGAAACGGATCCCGCGGAGGCTTGGGACGGCCCTCTTCGGCCATCAGCGTATCGAAGTAAGCTGCCATGGCATCGCTGACGGACTGCTTGCTGACGTCCCACAGAAAAAGAATCTGGAGGGCCTGCTGGCGGGATCTGCGACGGGATGACATCAGGCCGAGTGTTCCCGCAGGCGGCGCAGCAGGTTGGCGGTCTCAATGGCGGACATAGCGGCGTCGAAGCCTTTGTTGCCGCCCTTCGCTCCGGCCCGATCGATCGCCTGCTCCAGCGTGTTGGTGGTGAGCACTCCAAAAGCCACCGGCACGCCGGTCTGGAGGGCAACCTGCCCCAAACCTTTGGCGGCCTCCCCGGCGACGTAATCGAAATGCGGCGTATCCCCGCGAATCACGGCGCTCAGGCACACGATGGCATCGTGGCGGCGCTGCCGGGCAAGCTCGGCCACAACGACCGGGAGTTCCCAGGAACCGGGCACGCGAACGATCTCGATATCCTCCGGATTGCAGCCGGTGCGCGCCAGGGCATCCTGCGCTCCGCCCAATAACCGTTCGGTAATGAAGCTGTTGAAACGGCTCACGACTAGCGCAAATTTCAGCCCGGCGGAGTTCAGTTGACCTTCCATCACTTTGCTGGACATGTTCCTTTATTTTCCCGCAAACACGGGCGGACGCTTTTCAAGAAAGGCGCGCATGCCTTCGTCACGGTCGCCGGTGGCGCTGGCGAGGCCAAAGGCGGCGGCCTCCCACTGCAAGCCCTGCTCCAGGCTGGCATCGAGGCCTGTGTCGACCGCCTGCATGGCCAGCGCCACCGCGATCGGGCCGTTGGCCAGCACCTTCTTCAGCCAGCTTTGGCAGAATGCCAGCAGTTCCGGCTGCGGGACCACATAATTGACCAGACCGATGCGCTGCGCTTCGGCGGCATCAATCGGCTCGCCGGTCAGCAGCAGATCGAGCGCGCGGCCGCGTCCCACCAGGCGGGGCAGCCGCTGCGTTCCGCCATATCCGGGAAGAATCCCCAGCTTGACTTCCGGCTGGCCCAGACGCGCATTGGGAGAAGCCACGCGAATGGTCGCCGCCATGGCCAGCTCCAGTCCGCCTCCCAGAGCGTAGCCGTTGACGGCCGCCACCGAGGGCTTGGGCATCTGCTCCAGAATCCGGAAAATCTTCTGCCCATATGCCGCATAGCGCTGGGCCTCGATCGGCGTCAGGCGGGACAGGTGCTGGATGTCCGCTCCGGCGACAAAGGCCTTCTCTCCGGCTCCGGTCAGGATTAGCGCGCGAATTTCGCCGGTAGCGGCCGCCTGGTGGAAAGCCGTTTCCAATTCCGCGAGAATCTCCGGGCTCAAGGCGTTGAGCTTCTCCGGCCGGTGAATCGTAAGCAAGGCAATTCCGTCCCCGTCCACGTGAAACCGGATGTTGTTGTAGGACATATGGGATAATGGAGAAACGGGCTTACAACCTGCCCCCTACGGCATCATCATACCGCATGGACCGCGAATTCATCCGCAATTTCTCTATCATCGCGCACATCGACCATGGTAAGTCGACGCTCGCCGACCGGTTGCTGGAAGTAACCGGGGCGCTGTCCCAGCGCGAGATGATGGAGCAGGTCCTCGACTCCATGGACCTGGAACGCGAGCGCGGCATCACCATCAAAGCGCACGCCGTGCGCCTCAATTACCGCGCCGACGACGGCAATCTCTACCAGCTCAACCTGATCGATACGCCGGGGCACGTGGATTTTTCCTACGAAGTTTCGCGCAGCCTGCAAGCCTGCGAAGGCGCGCTGCTGGTGGTGGACGCTTCCCAGGGCGTGGAAGCCCAAACCCTGGCGAATACGTATCTGGCGCTACACCACAACCTGGAGATTGTGCCGGTCATCAACAAGATTGACCTGCCGGCGGCCGAGCCCGAGCGGATTCGCGAGCAGATCGAATCGGTCATCGGCCTGGATGCCCGCGACGCCATCCTGGCAAGCGCCAAACAGGGCGTGGGCATACATGACATCCTGGAAGCGATCGTACTGTTAGTGCCGCCTCCCAAAGGATCGCCCGACGCTCCCCTCCGCGCGCTGATTTTCGATTCCTGGTTCGATCCGTACCGCGGCGTGATCATCCTAACCCGCGTGGTGGAAGGCCGCCTGCGAATCGGCCAGAAGATTCGCTTGTGGACCAGCAACCAGGTCTACGAAGTGGAAGGGATGGGGTATCAATCGCCCAAGGCGGTTCCCTGCAACGAACTGACTGCCGGGGAAGTGGGATTTCTCTTCGCCAACATCAAGACGGTTTCCGACGCGAAGATCGGGGATACGATCATCAGCCACGAAAACCCCGCCGGCGAGCCGCTGCCCGGCTTTGAAGAGATCAAGCCGATGGTGTTCGCCGGCCTCTACCCGGTCGAGTCGCACGAGCACGGTCTGCTGCGCGATGCGCTCGAAAAACTGCGGCTCAACGACAGCGCTTTCAATTTCGAACCGGAGCATTCGGTCGCGCTGGGCTTCGGATTTCGCTGCGGCTTTCTGGGATTGCTGCACCTGGAGATTGTCCAGGAACGCCTGGAGCGGGAATTCAACATCGATCTGATCACCACGGCGCCCGGGGTCCGCTATCGCGTGCTGACCACCTCCGGGGAGCAAATCGAGGTCGACAACCCGACCAGGTTCCCCGATCCTTCCACCATCAAGCAGATCGAAGAGCCGATCATCGACGCCACCGTGATCACGCGCGAGGAATACCTCGGCGGAATTCTCAAACTACTGGAGGAAAAGCGCGGGGAACAGAAGAAGTTCGAGCACATCGGCGGCGGACGCGTTCTGCTGCAGTACGAACTGCCGCTGAACGAGATCGTGCTGGATTTTTACGACCGGTTGAAATCAGTCTCGCGCGGCTACGCTTCGCTCGACTACCACCTGGCCGGGCACCGCATCTCGCCCATGGTCAAACTGGACGTGCTGGTGGCGGGTGAGCCGGTGGACGCCCTTTCGATCATCGTGCACAAGGATTTTGCTTACGAACGCGGCAAGATCCTGATCGAGCGGATGCGCAAATTGATCCCCCGGCAGATGTTCGAAGTGGCGCTGCAGGCGGCCATCGGCAACAAAGTGATTGCGAGGGAAACCATTCCCGCCATGCGCAAGAACGTGCTCGCCAAGTGCTACGGAGGCGACATCTCGCGCAAGCGCAAGCTCCTCGAAAAGCAAAAAGAGGGCAAGAAGCGAATGAAGCGGGTAGGGCGAGTAGAAATCCCACAGGAAGCCTTCCTGGCCGTCCTGAAGGTAAGCGAAGACAGCGACGAGTAGTCGAGTCCCGCAACCGGGCAACTGCGTTACCGAGCCGCGACCGTAAGGGAGCGGACCCACCTGAACAGTCCGACCAGGATAGTTAGTACTTCGGCACGCTGGGATCGAC